>JAGVBM010000152.1 GCA_020059765.1 Bacillota bacterium | reverse complement strand
TTGGCGGCCTGGACCGTGTTCGGCGGTTCCGCCATTACCTCCCTGCACATTTTGTTGAGCCGCAGGGAATATGTGGTGGATGCGCTGTATGACCAAGTGACTGCCGTTTTGCTGAACGGTTTGTTGAAATGACAAGAGCCGGCCTGATCAGGCTGGCTCTTGTGTGCGATCAAAGAACAATTCCCCGTTCTTTCAAATTGACTTCCATGGCACTTCGCATCTTTTCAAGCGCGTTCAGTGCATTGAACAGATCGCCGCTATCTTTGTAGAGTTCTCCCAGGAAGGCATAAGCATGGGCCAAGTCCCGGGGCAGATTCGCCTTCGCGTAAAATTCCACCGACCGCTGGGCAGCGTCCATCGCTTCCTGCAAATTTCCTTGCGTTTTTGCCACTTTCGCCAATGTCCGGTACAGCGTGGCCCGTTCGGCTGCGTCGTTTACCGTTTCCAATGCCAGTTGACAGTGTTTCCGTGCCAATTCAAAGTGCTGTTCCAGCAAATGAATATTGGCAAGCGCCCCATGCACAGACCCGATGCGGTCTATAAAACCGAATTTTTGATAGTCTTCCAAACATTCTTCCAGCAGGAGAATGCCTTCCCGCACCTGACCTTCCTCCGCTTTTAACGCGGCAAAGGTTTCCTTGGTTTGAATGGAGATCCTCACTTCATTCAGGCTCTTGAAAATGCTTAACGCATGCTGGGCAAATTGGGTGGCACGGTCATAGTCACTGGTTTCCCGGTACAATCGGCTCAAGTTCAAATAGACCTCCGCAATACTTCGCAAATCCGTCGTTCCCGCCAAAAGGGTCATCGCCTGCTCGTAGCAGGTTGTCGCCTGCCCATACTCGCCAAGATAAGAATGCAGTGCTGCAAGCTCTTTCAACAATTCGGCCCATTCGTAGGGATTGGCATTGTCCGCTTCCTTGTAAATATGGTTGGCCTTGTTCCAATGATAGATGGCCAAAGGATAGTTGTGCCGTTCCTGCTCGATGCGCCCCATTTCCTTCAGAATCTGGAGCATGGTATCCGTGTCGCGTTTCAACATGGCGGTCGACAGTACCTCTTCCAGTGTCTCGCCCGCTTCTTGCAAACGACCCGCACTGCGGTAACATCTGGCCAAATCCTGTTGGATCTCGTGCTGGTACATAGGAAGCGATTGTTCTTTTGTCAACTGTTCCAAAATCGGAATCGCCTGGGTCGGCTCTCCCGCTTCCAGCAGCGCCTGTGCAAACCGGAATGAGCTGATTTTCTCGCTCTGCAGTTGCATGTCCGTCAAGAAATACTCAATCGGTGTTTCCAGCCGTTCGGAAACCCATTTCAGCAACCGATGGGACGGATTGGCCTTATCCGCTTCGATTTGCGAAATCATGCTCGGTGTTACCTTGCCGCCGCCGAGTTCGCCTTGCGTAAATCCTTTTTGAATTCGAAGTTCTTTGATTTTTTGTCCAAGTGTTTTTGTCATGTATCATCCCCGCCTTCTATACGTTTCGTATATGAAGTCATTATTTACGGGGTAAATCTGTTTTATACCTTGGAGAAAAAATCGAATCGGTTCAATCTGAATCGCATCCTTAAACTGCCGTCCGCTCCGGCAAGCCGTTGATGAATTCCAGCAGGTCCTGTATGGAACCTTGCTGCTGAATCAATCCGGTCAGCATGTCCCGTTCGATCAGACAATCGGTTACCAGAAAGGTCTGCATGCCAAGTTTTCCGGCCACCATGTCCTCGTACCCGTCATTGCCAATCATCATGCATTCTTCCGGCTGCTTGCCGATTTTTCCAAGAATTTCCCGGTAATAATTCGGATTCGGCTTGCAATAATGCATCTCTTCCAAGGTGGTCACCAGCGCAAAGGGCAAATCCGCCACCCCTGCCCACTCCATGCGCGCTTCGATAGCCGTCCGCGGAAACAGCGGGTTGGTCGCCAACACGACCGTGTATCCTTTGTCAATGGCGGTCTCCACCACCTTGCGGGCGACAGGGGACGGGTTTGCCAAATGATGCAGACCGGGAAACTCCTTTTTGTAGAAATCCACTAATATCGGCCATACCTCTTCCTCCCGCAGGCCGCTCTTTGCCAGAAAATCTTCTTTGAACACTTGCTCGTTGGTTTTGCTCGGATCATCGCTTCGCACCATCGTTTCGGTGGACGACCACAGCAGTTTTATGAACTTGTCTTGATCCAACAGGTGCATCATGTGGGGAGCCAACTGGCGGAAATAGCCTTGCGTAAAGTGGTTATTGTCCATGGGCAGCAGTGTTCCGTCCAAATCAAACAAAAGAGTGTTCAGCATGTTCCCATCCCCCGTTTCGGTGTCTCGTTCGACTCTCATCCTCATCCTTGCTTGGATTGTTTCAACAGCGTGTCCTTGCGCAAATCCTTGCAGCCGCAATCCTCTGCCAATTCGGTAGCCAGCAGGGCGTCAATCAGCATTTGTCCGATCGCTTTCGATTCCGAATAAAAAATCTCACGCAGTTCTTCATGCTCCCAATCCTTCACGATGCCTTCCGCGTAATTGACCACCAAATCCAGCCGGGCGTAGCACGCCCCAATTTCACGGGCCAGATAGACTTCCGGACACATGCTTTGACCGACAACATCGGCACCGGCGATTTTTAAGGCTTGCACTTCCGCGACAGATTCAAAGTGGCGTCCGTCCGTGTTGGCATAGACCGAGCGGTCAAATACCCGGCCCATATTTCCATGTTCAGCCGCTTTCACAAGCCGTCGACGGCCGTGGGG
>JAGVBM010000245.1 GCA_020059765.1 Bacillota bacterium | reverse complement strand
GATCCGTGAACATCAAACGGACCTCTTTTTATCCATCCATCTGAATTCAAACCCTGGAGGCGGCAAAGGGGCACAAGTATTTTTTGACTCGGAATTGGAACAAAGCAAGCAATTGGCAGCGGCTATTCAAACCCAGTTCAAAAAAGAATTGAATACAAAACGGGACATCGAACCGCAAGGGGATCTCTACCTGCTGCGTCATTCCCATATTCCGGCGGTGCTGGCAGAAGTGGGATTTTTGTCGAATTCGGAGGAAAGCGCTCTCTTAAAACAAAAATCTTATCAAAAGAAGGTGGCATATGCCATGTACGAAGGAATTCTGCACTACATGTCCGTTCCCGGGCAAGCCACACATGGGGAAAATCAGCCTTGATCGAGATTGAACCGCAAAAATGTAAGCCAGATCATTTGTAGGAATTTCATTTAGGAGGTAAAATGGAAGTTGTCGAATACGGAGGTGTACATGTGATGATTACAGAACAGGCGATTTTGGATGCGTTACGGGAAGTCGAAGATCCGGAAGTTCACAAAAGCATCGTAGAATTGGACATGGTCAAACGTATCGATATTCAAGGCGACCATGTGACAGTGGAAGTGCTTCTGACAGTGGCGGGTTGTCCGCTTCGCAATAAAATCGAGGAAGATGTTCGCGCCGCCCTGGCGGCTGTGTCCGGTGTCAAATCCTTTGATGTAATCTTAGGAACCATGACAGAAGAAGATCGGAAAAAATTTGCGGATAAAATTCGCCCCAAGCAGGATCCGCTGCAGCTATTGGGACAACCGCAAACTCCTCCGCTGCTGCGAGAGGATACGAAAACGCAATTTGTTGCAGTGGCCTCCGGTAAAGGCGGTGTGGGAAAATCGACCGTGACAGCAAATCTGGCGGTTGCATTGGCGCGGCAAGGGTACCGCGTCGGAGTAATTGACGCGGATATTTACGGGTTCAGTTTGCCGAATATCTTTCAATTGGGAGATCGCAAACCCACTTTGGTGGACAACCTGTTGATGCCCGTTCAGGAGGAAGGCGTCAAGATTATTTCGATGGGTTTCTTCGTGCATGACAATAACCCGGTCGTTTGGCGCGGACCGATGTTGGGCAAAATGCTGCGCAACTTCTTCAATGAAGTATACTGGGGCGACCTGGATGTTCTTTTGTTGGACTTGCCTCCGGGTACCGGCGACGTTGCCTTGGACATCCACCAAATGTTGCCGAAGAGCAAAGAAGTGATCGTAACCACCCCGCAATCCAACGCGACCGAAGTGGCAGCCCGCGCGGGTACCATGGCGCTTCGTACCGACCATGAAGTGTTGGGTGTCATTGAAAACATGTCCTACTTCGAAACAAATGGGGAAAAACATTATATCTTTGGTCAAGGCGGCGGGGAAAAACTGGCGCGGGAACTGGAAGCGGAAATGCTCGGACAAATTCCGCTCGGTGTTGCAACCGCTTCCGGAAGCGGTATCTTTGCGAAAGACACCATTCAGGGCCAGGTATTTGAGGAAATGGCGGAGCGATTGACTGAAAAAATCGGCCTGACCAAGATCAGCCATTAACAGCTATTAACAGGTGGAAAGCAACTTAGACACGAAGCCCCTCAGGGCTTGGGCGCTTGCCGATCTCCATGAGGGGCTTTTCCTATTGCTGTTCCTCTTCATCACTGGATTCGCTTTTTTTCTCTTTTGCGTCTTTCTTGTCCCCGCCTTCTTTTTTCTCCTCTTGTCCATCCTTTTTACCTTCCTGATCTCCCTTTTTTCCTTCTTGTCCGCCGGGTTTTTTACCGCCTTCCTTGTCTTCGGCGCCCATCTTGGAAACACCTGCTCCGCTTCGGATCGCATCTTTCACCACATCGATAAACATGAGGCGAAACTCGGGATTTTGCAAGGATTCGGCCATCACTTTCATCATATACTGCCGATACTCGGGAGACTGCATAAGTGCGATGGTCATATTTTGATAGTCCGGGCTTTTCATAAGTGTCAGCATGGATTGTTGATAGTCAGGGTCTTTGATGAGCTGTTTCAGAATCATTTCATGTTCTTTTTTTGATGCTTTTACAACCGCAGCCGCAAATTTCGGATCTTTCATTTGGATATCGATAAAATGCCGTTGGTTTTTTTCATCATTGAAGGTTTTGATCAACGCGGTGGAAATATCCTGTTCATTGATGAGCATGGTAGATTTAAAAACGGGATCTTTGACCATATCGCGAAGCGTATCTTTGCCCTCTTTCGAGTGAAGGATATCCAAGACCATCGATTTTGTTTCGTTGTAATCGGGTTTTTCTTCCTCAGCACGGCCCTGTTGACCGCCTCCGGAAGAACAGGCTGTCATACTGCTCAGGAAGAAGGCAACCACAAATACCAGAGAAAAGCGATTCAGCCGCATAACGAGCCCTCCTTTTCATCTCATACATAATATGTGTAAAAGCGCACTTCCACATGCGAAGCCAGATCATCCAATGTGTGGTATTATTAAGTGTGTTTGATGACAGTAGGAGGAATTCAAGCATGACTCTGCGCAAATTTGCCTTTATGGTGGTTACCACAATTGGAATCGGTATGGGGGTCGGGGTGCTTCATTCGATCAGCAAACTGTTTACCGATATGGGAGTATTTTACGGACTGCAGGTGGGGGGATTTGTCTCTACAACAGCCTTAATGGGTTTTTGGGCATATCTGACCCTGAACTTTCTTGTTCGGGGATGGATCCCGCCGCGGTTGTGGCAATCGATCCAACTGCTGCTGATTGCCGTGGTGTTCGTGGACATGATCTATTTGCGGTACATAAAAGAAGGCCAGACCGGTTCGATCTGGCCTTTCGCGGGATACGCCAGTTGGCCGTTGGCGATTGCGCTGCTCGTCGCGTACGCAAAAGCCAAAATATCCGGAGCAGCCGCTTTTGTGCCGGCCACTTTCTTTGTTTATGTGTTTACCGTCGTGGAATGGTATGTGGCGTTGAAGTTTGACATACCGGGCCTGACTACGGTTGTAGGGACGATTTTGCTTGCGGCGAACAGCTATTTGATCTTGCTGCTGGGACGTCTGCTGCGAACCGCTTGACTGCGAACCGCTTGACTGTAGACCCGTTCTGTAAAAGGGACGCTGATTATTCAGTCTTCGATTTCACATCAACACCGCTGATCAACTCGGAAACCGTGACAAATTCATATCCTTTGGCACGCAGACCATCGATGATTTGCGGCAAGGCCGCATCAGTTTGTTTGCATGAATCACTGGCATGCAGCAGTATAATATCGCCAGGGTGGGCTTTCGTCAGTACGCGATTGACGATTGTATCGACGCCTGGGTTTTTCCAGTCAAGAGAGTCGGTATCCCACTGAATCGCGGTGTATCCCATGGAATGAAGCTTTTCCAACACCCGCTTGTTAAAGTCGCCGTTCGGGGTGCGAATCAATTTGGTCTTGACGCCGGTGACGTCATAAATGGCTTCTGCCGCAAGGTTCACTTGGTTATGAATCCATTCGTTGCTGTACTCGGAAAAGTTTTTATGCATGTGGCCGTGGGATCCGATTTCGAATCCCATCGACTTGATCCGCTTTGCAAGTTCCGGGTGTGTGGATGTCCACGGACCGGATAAGAAAAAGGTCGCTTTCTTGAGACCCTTTTTCTCCAGCACATCGAGGACAGGACCGGGGGTCTTTTCGCCCCATGAAATATCAAACGTCAAAGCCACCATTTTTTTGTCGGTTTTTACACTGTAGATAGCACTCGGCAAACTTTTGCCTGCGGCGGGCAGAAATGAATTGCCGGAACCGGCTTCCGCGTACAGGACGCCAACAAACAGCAAAAGGGCGATTCCTAGAATTGCGATTCGTTTGCCCTGCTTCCAATGAAATGACCAAATAAGATTCATCGAGAACACCTCCGTCGCTACACTGTCATCTTGCTACATGTCTATGCGTGCGGGACGAGTTTATGCGGCGCAGGTACGGATTGGGAGGAAATTATGAAGGCGCTCTCGATTATCCAAAGAAATCGAAGTTACATCGGATTCACGGTGGTGCTGTTCATTACGGGCTTGCTGCTGGGGCTAAGCTTTTCGGAAGCATTGGACAATATTTTGCAATCGCAAATCGAGCACATTAAAAATTTGGCGGCAAAGGCGGAAGGAAACCCGGCGAAACTTGCATCGGTCATTTTTGTAAACAATCTGAAGGTATCCATGCTGCTAATCGTCACGGGAATTGCGCTGTCCGTTTTCCCGATCGTGATGATTATGGGAAATGGAATGGCGATCGGATACCTGTTTGCCTCATTTGGAGACATGGGTCAGGTGCCGATATGGGCCATCATTGTATTTGGCATCGTGCCGCACGGGATCTTTGAGATCCCTGCGTTTATCCTGGCGGGGGCCATGGGAATCAAACTCGGGTACATGTGGTTGCGGCCGCTGGCGGGGGAGTCACGTTGGAGCAGCTTTTTATACGCAGGCAAAGAAAGTTTGCGAGTCTTGCCGTTCATTCTCGTTTGGCTGGTGATTGCGGCGTCCATCGAAGGTTTTGTAACCCCTGAGCTGCTTCGGTGGTACATCGGGTAGAAGCTTAACAGGGGTTGCGGGCATACGGGCTGCAAGGTTATATGATGCATACATTAGGCTATAATGTAATCAGAATCGAAACGGCAATCAGCAGCAGGGACGCATAGACCAGTGACGGATCCCGTTTGCCATTCTCATCGTTCCCTTCGCTTGCGGCGGATTCTTGTAATTCCACGGCGGAACGTGGTCGGAACCACTTTTGGAAATATTGAATGTATCCAAAAAATCGGGTCACATATACGGAACTGGCAGCGAGCAGCGAAATTCCCCACAGGAACATGAGATTCGAAAGCTCAATTCGAAATCCGCGCGGGGAATCGGTTTTAAACATGACGACATAGGCGGTGAGAAGCAGGATGAGAATCCCTGCAAGCAAGAAGGGCCGCCATCTTTTAGATATCATAGATGCTTTCCACCTCATCCGCGTCAAACCGGATCAATTGGTTTTCGCCCTTGTTTGAAAAGGCAATCGTATATTCGTCGTACGTTCGCCCGACCAACTGAATGTCTGTCACTCCGTGTTCATCTTCCAGCTTGTCCTCAATCAGACGGAGGGATTCCGTGTCATGATTGTCCCCCAACACCATTTGAACGGCCGTCAATTGGGTCCAAGACAGCAATAACAGTTCAAAATCTTCCATTACTCTCATCCTTTCCTAGCCTATTGTACCGTTTTCGCGGACAAGTTGCCAGCGTTCTCGGCGAGGGGAGGAAACATGGGACAATCTGCCGAAACAGTTGAAGGGTCGCAAAACGAACGAGCAAACCAAACAAAGCAGGGGGAGTTTGTATGAAGAAATCGATATCCGTTATAGGAGTTCCGCTTGATTTGGGACAGGAACGGCGAGGAGTCGACATGGGGCCGTCGGCCATTCGCTATGCCAACTTGCATGAGAGAATTACGAATCTGGGTTACGAAGTGGCGGATCAGGGAAATGTTCATGTACCCACTCCTGAATCCCATCGGGTGGCCAACCCAAAATTAAAATACCTGCCTGAGATCGTGAAAGTTACAAGCGAAGTAGCAGAACTTGTGAACCAGGAAATTCAAAACGGCCGGTTTCCGATTATCTTGGGCGGAGATCATTCGATCTCCATCGGCAGTCTGGCCGGTGTGGCCAAGGCGATTCCCAAGATTGGGGTCATCTGGTTTGATGCGCACGGGGACATGAATACGGAAGACACCACTCCATCCGGCAACATTCACGGCATGCCGCTGGCCGTATCCCTCGGATTGGGACATCCGGATCTGCTGCAAGTGGCGGGTTTCCACCCCAAGGTGAAAGCTGAAAACGTGGTTCTGGTCGGGGCCCGATCGATTGATACGGAAGAACGAAACCTGATCAAGCAAGCAGGAATCACTGTATTCAGCATGTATGAAATTGATAAAATGGGCATGTCGGCCGTCATGGAAGAAGCGATCCGAATTGCGTCAAAAGGTATGGAGGGTGTTCATTTGAGTTTGGATTTGGATGCATTTGATCCGCGGGAAACCCCGGGGGTCGGTACGCCGGTACTGGGAGGCGTCACCTATCGGGAAGGGCATCTCGCGATGGAGATGCTGGCTGCGGCTCAGGTCTTGACCTCGGTCGATATCGTGGAAGTCAATCCGATTCTCGATGTGGAGAATCGAACGGCCCGTGTGGCGGTGGACATGATTTGTTCACTGCTCGGGAAAACCGTCATGTGACAAAATGATCGACCCGTCAGTTTTGGGCATCAAAGGCTGTCTTGCAACAGCGCGTCAGCACGCGCGTTGCGAGGCAGCCTTTTTTTCTATTTGTGCCGGGAATTGGAGTGCAGAAATGTTGTGTGGCACACCTGCCAAGGCTTCGCAATATTCTAGTAAAGGGTTAAAAATAAGAAAACATTATAATTATTATTAGTGAATCTTATCAAGGAGTGAGACATTGCATGAATGGTCAAGAGCTGAGTCAAGAGCTGGTGTTTGGCTCACCTGCATGGGTTGAAGCACGGAACAGGGAACTGGAGGAAAAGACACCGCAAGAGATTCTTCGATTTGCCCTGGCGTCGTTTGATCCGAGTTTGCGGCAATATGGCCACACCGAAAACCTGTCCCCACGACGAATCGTTGCGGTTGACCTTATCGGGCACCAAGGTTCGGGAAAAACTGCGCAGCGGGGAAAGACCGCCCGCCGAATTTACCCGGCCGGAAGTCGCCGACGTATTGATTGCCGGACTGAAGGAAAAGGAGTCCGATTAAATTTTTCCATATGGAAAATACAGGAGGAATTTTCTCTTTGCAGCAAGAACTGTATGGACTGAAACCTTTTTTTCGTCGCTGCGTATAACATGTATTGGACTAAGCGGGG
>JAGVBM010000012.1 GCA_020059765.1 Bacillota bacterium | reverse complement strand
TGTGGAACTGACCGGCAAACGGATGGAACTGCTTCGGCTGCTGTTTCCCGAACGGGATTCAATCTTGGTCTTTTATGATCCTCGTCTGCAAGCCAGCCTGTTGGCGTTGCAAAAAGCGAGGGAAACCGCCGCGCTTCATTCCTGGCAGATTGAACCGGTTCCCGTCAAGAACGATTCGGATATTCAAAGCTTGCATGACCGCAGCTTTGGAGACAAAGAGTCGATTCTCATTTTGTCGAGTTATTATCTGGAGTCCAAATTCCGGGAAATTCGAGATCTTTCGTTTCAAAAAAAAATTCCGGTTATGGGGCTGCATGAATCGGAAACGTTGGCTGGCTATACGGCATCATACGGAATTTCCAACTTTGACCAAGGCAAACAATCGGCTAGACTCGTCATTCGGGCGCTGGATCGACAGAATCCGGGCAATCTTCTCTTTGAAATGCCGGATGTGGTTCGATTGAAACTGAACATGCAAGCGGCTGCGAAATTGGGGGTTCATTTTTCGCCGCTCGGACTGACCTATGGCGAAAAGATTTCGGAAATAAGGGAGTGACGGTCATGAATGAGAATCGACTCCCTTGGTGGAGTCGGATCAAAGTCCGAGTTTTGGTGTTTGGCGTGATCATGTCGATTATTCCGGTGCTGCTGGTCAGTGGGTACTCCGTTTATTTCGGCAAACACGATTTGGAACAAAGCGTCCAGATGCAAAACAAGCTGCTGGCCGAACGGATTATGCAAGAAATCGATTCCCTTTTGCTGCGCGCAGAGGATGAGTTGAAAAATGCAGAATTTGCTCTGGCAGCAAACCAAGGTTCTGCGGATATCCAGATCTACCGTCTCCTGCACGAACTGCCCTTAGCCGAGGAGGCAGTCATTTTGGGGCCGTCCGGTGAAGTACGCCAGGCAGCCAACCGGTTTAAAATCATTCACGATCTGAAACAATTGGATTGGCATCAGGCGGAGATCCTTCCTGAATTGCGGGCGGGACGAGTGTATTTTGGACCGGTCATATTTTCCCCGACCGGAATCCCCTACATGCAAATGGCTGTTCCTTATATGTCCTCAGACGGACAAACGTTTCTCGGGGGAATCGGGATCCAGGTTCGTTTGCGCAGCCTGTTTTCATTGGTGGGTTCCAAACATGCCAATTTTCCGGAAGATGTGTTTCTGGTTGACAATTCGGGTCAATTGATCGCCCATAATGATTCGATTCAACTTTTGCAAAAAACCGACATCTCCAACAGTTTTGCGGTGCAGCATTTTCTGAATAACGGTGATTCTGATCAATTGCCGTCCCCCAACCGATATTTGGGGCACAGAGGACAGGAAGTGCTGGGAGTCTACAGCAAAGTTCCGCAAACCGGCTGGGGAGTGATTGTGGAACAGCCGATTTCTGCGGCGTTTGCATCGATTGATGCTCTGCTGGTCCGTTTGTTTTGGTTTCTGCTGATGATTATAACGTTTGTGGTGCTGGTGAGCATCATTGTCGGGCTGTATTTTACGAAACCGATTGAGGATCTGGAAAAAGCGGTGCGAAAAGTAGGTGAAGGCGCTTTGGAAACACGTGTTTCCACAAAGCGAAAGGATGAACTTGGCAGTTTAATGATCGCGTTTGATGAAATGACATCGGAACTGCGGATGCAGTCGGAGAGACTGCTGCAGGAAAAAGAGCGGCTGAATACGATTGTCAACGGTATTGGGGCGGGACTCGCACTGATTCACCAGGATCATTCGGTGGCATGGATGAATCCGGTGCTCGAGAAAATGATTCAAAAAGAACATGCCGGGAATTGGCCCACATGTTATCAAATGATAGGAGACACGGCAGGTCCATGCAGCGATTGTCCGCTGTTATTGAATCCTGATCAGCCGACATCCGAGGATTTGATTACCACCCTGTCAAACCGGGGGGATCAAAAAGTGTTCCGCCACCGTATCTATCATTTGGAACATGTCCGCCCCGGGGAACCGGAATATTTGATCGTGGTGGAGGACATTACCGAACAGCGCAGGATGGAAGAGATTGTGATGCAAGCAGACAAACTGTCCGCACTGGGTTTGATGGCCTCCGGATTTGCGCATGAAATCAACAATCCGCTGGCGACGATGCAGGCCTATGCGGAAGATTTGGAGGATCGCCTGCAAACGGAGAAAGAGGAATTGTTCCAGTCGGGAGAGATTTCCAAGTATTTAGGGATCATCCGCGATAACATTTCCCGTTCCAAACAGATCACGCAAAACTTGTTGAATTTCTCCCGCAAGTCGGAATGGAAGCAGGAATGGATCGACGCGGCGGCCGTTCTGGAAGAAAGTATCAATTTGCTGCATCATTCGTTGGAAAAGAAACAGGTGCAAATTTATAAAGAATGGGATGACAACTTGCCAAGAGTGAACGGCGATTCGATTCAACTGATGCAAGTTCTCGTGAATTTGCTGAACAACGCGATGGATGCGGTGTCTTATAACGGGATTATCGGCATCCGCATGGTCACCGTGGACGATGAGTTGCTGATTCAAATCCATGACAACGGAATCGGAATTCCGAATGAACACTTTGGGAAAATATTTGATCCGTTCTTCACTACGAAGGAAGTCGGCAAAGGGACAGGTTTGGGATTGTCGATTTGTTACGGCATTATTTCGCGCATGGGCGGCACGATATCCATCGACAGTACGGTTGGACAGGGCACGGAAGTGACAGTGACACTGCCGGTGATTCATGCGAAGGAAAGGGTGGACCGTCATGAACTGGAAAGACATTAGTATTTTGATCGTTGACGATGAATCAGACCTGCTGAAACTGCTGATTCAACGCTTTCAACGAAAAGGGGCCAACGTGACGGGGTGCTCCTCATCGGAAGAGGCGCTGCAGCGTTTGCCTCGTTTTGCATTCGACATCGGCATTTTCGATATTAATCTTCCGGGCATGGACGGCATTCAACTGCTGCGAAAGACGAAGGAACTGAATCCCGACATGGAAGTGATTATGCTGACCGGACACGGAACGGTGGAAACGGCGATTGAGGCGATGAAACTGGGTGCTTACGATTACTTGCGGAAACCGTACGCTTTGTCCGAACTGGAAGTGATACTTGCAAAAGCGCTGGAGAAGAAAACGCTCCGAGAAGCCAATACAGGCTTGAAACAAGCATTGTTGGCGGGGAGCAACCAGTTCGAGATTATCGGAGAAAGTTCTGCGATTCGACAGGTATTGGATCTGACGCGGCGCGTCGCCGACAGCGATATCCCGGTATTAATCGAAGGGGAAAGCGGTACCGGCAAGGAATTGTTTGCCAAAGCACTTCACTTTTGGAGCCGCCGCGCCAGTCAGCCTTTTATTGCAGTCAACGCGGGAGCGCTGCCGGAAAATCTGTTGGAATCGGAACTGTTTGGACATGCAAAAGGTGCTTTTACCGGCGCCGTATCGGAGAAGAAAGGGTTGGTGGAAGTCGCCGATCAGGGGACTTTGTTCCTGGATGAAATAGGGGAAATGCCGCAAAGTTTGCAGGTGAAACTTTTGCGTTTTTTGGAAAGCCAGGAATTCCGCCGTATCGGGGATTCCCGTCTGCGAAAAGTCAATGTGCGTGTAGTAGCGGCTACAAACCGGATCTTGGAGCAGGAAGTTGCGAAAGGAACTTTTCGGGAAGATTTGTTTTATCGGCTGCACGTGATGAAATTGACGATTCCTCCATTGCGCGAACGATTAGACGATATTCCTTTGCTGGTTGAATTTTTTCTGAACAAGTTTGGACGAGGAGAAGAACCGGCGATCGGCCAGCGGGTGATGGATGCTCTGTGCCGTTACCATTATCCGGGCAACGTGCGGGAATTGTCTCATATGTTGGAACGCGGCATGATTCTGGCCAAGGGGCGGGCAATTGAGATCAATGACCTGCTGCTGCCGGCGAATGGCGGAGCGCAAAACGGGGGGATCGACAACGATTCCCGGATTTCCCTGTCCGAATTGGAGAAGCGCCATATCCTTCGGGTGCTGAAAGCAAGCAACGGCAATAAGACACAAGCGGCCAAGGTGCTTGGCATCAGCGTTCGCAATTTATACCGCAAGCTGGAAGAATACAGAATTACAGAACTGACATGATTTCGCGGACGAATATGACATTTTGTCATGACAATATGTCACAACTGTCAGGGTGAAACGGCTGTACCGGAATAGAAATTCCAGGTATACGGCCGTTTTTTTCATTGGCACGTTTCTTGCTTTATTAATTTGCGTGAATAAATTTCATCTAAATTGTGAACGAATTCACAGCAGCAGGGGGTGACAACATGTTTTCCAATATTGGAATCCCGGGATTAATCCTGATTTTAGTCCTCGCACTCATTATTTTTGGCCCTAGTAAATTACCGGAAATCGGAAAGGCGTTTGGCAGAACGCTGAAAGAATTCAAAGATGCGACAAGAGAGTTGGTCAGTGACAAAACGGATACAAACATTGAAGGCAAATGACGTTTAGCCTGACGGGAGGTGTGGCGAATGTATCTTGATATTTTTAACAAAATGTTGGAGAGCGAGTTGGAAGAGAAACGAAAACTGCTTGAAACTTCACCTTACAGCACCGAATTGGGAATGCAGATGGCGGCAGATGCCCGAAAGGTCATGAACGGGCAGATGGAGCAAAAAGAGTTCTATGAGAAATATGCCGCCCCGATGAAAAAGGAATTCGGACGGGAGTGGGCCGCGCTCGAGGAAAAACCTGAGAAAAACAAGAAAAAAGGTCCCCGTTGGGGAATGGTGATCGATTTGGCAAAATGTGTCGGCTGCGATACGTGCACCGTTTCCTGCAAAGCGGAAAACCGGACGCCGCCGGGGGTATCCTACAACGTGGTGATTGAAGAGGAACACGGCTCGTTTCCAAACGTGAAAAAACTCAATTTGCCAAGACCGTGCATGCAGTGCGACAAACCGCCGTGCGCACAAGTTTGTCCCGTGCGGGCGACCTACAAGATGGACAACGGGATTGTAGCGATCGATGCGGATCGCTGCATTGGCTGCCGGTACTGCGTGGTGGCTTGTCCTTACGGAGCACGTTCGTATGACAATGGGTTCACTTATGAGCATGAGATGTTGGGGTGGGAAGACGTGCAAGCGCCCGAATTCGGAAATGATCGCGGACCGAGAACAAAAGGGAAATTGCCGGAAGGAACGGTACGCAAATGTACATTTTGTTTCCACCGCCTGGAACGCGGTGAAGAGCCTGCGTGTGTCGAGACTTGCATCGGCGATGCCCGTTACTTCGGCGATTTGGACGATCCCAACAGCATCGTCTCCAAATTGGCTGCAAGTCCTCGCGCGTTCCGTCTGCGAGAAGAATTGGGAACGGAACCGCGAGTATTCTATCTGCTGTAACAGAACAACCGGTTTGCAAATGGGAGACCAAAGGAGTGAGATTTGATGGGTAAAATCGAAGCGGCTTTGCAACAAGCGCACGATCTGAGGGAACCCCGTCTGAGAAATCTGGAACGGATCTGGTGGGGATCGTTGCTGATTGTGTTTGTAATCGGCATGATTTCCTTGGTGAAAGGTTATTTTTTGGAAGGTATGGCTTCCACCAACTTGACCGATACGGTTCCTTGGGGAGCCTGGGTGGCGCTGTACATCTACTTTATCGGCATGAGCGCCGGGTCGTTTTTGTTGTCGACGCTGGTGTACGGGTTTGGCATGCACCAGTATGAACGAATCGGCCGTTCCGCGTTGCTATCGGCGATTGTGAGCATGGTAACGGCAATTTCTTTCATCTTTCTTGACATCGGACGTCCGGATCATGTATTCAACGCGATTCTTTACTGGAATATCACCAGTACGATGGCGTGGGAAATTCACTTCTATATTTTATACCTGCTGGTTTTGATTGCGGAACTCTATTTGTCGATGCGTGGAGATTTGGTTCGTTTGGCAAAAGAAAAAGGACGTTTGTGGAAATTGTACGATTTCCTGACGTTTGGCAATTATGATGTTTCGGAGGAAGCGCTGCGACGCAACCGAAAATGGCTGCAAATCCTTGGCATCATCGGAATTCCGTTGGCGATATTCGGTGTGCACGGCGGCACAGGGTCGATTTTCGCGGTTGCGAAGGCACGTCCGTTTCTGCATACCGGTTTGTTTCCGGTGATCTTCATCCTGTCGGCGCTTGTTTCCGGCACGGCGCTGTCGATCGCGATCTACGTGATCAAGAACAAAGTGTTCAAACGAGTCTCGGATTTGTCGATGGTCCGGGCACTCGGAGCGATGCTGACTTTGTTCTTATCAGTGGAACTGGCGTTGGAATGGTATGAATTCTTGATCGGTTGGTACGGCCTGAAAGCGGAAGAATTGGAAACGATCCGCACGATGACCAGCAGCATCTGGTGGTGGACGTTCTGGATTTTCCAAATGGGGCTGGCCATGGTGATTCCGCTGGTGATCCTGTTTATCAAGAAGACGCGTAATTCGGTCAACTGGATCCTGGCAGCGGCCATCATGACGATCATCGGAGTTGTCGGCGTGCGGTTCAACATGGTGGTGCCGCCATTGGTCGTGCCGGTGCTGAACGGATTGCCGTGGGGCGACTATTATCCGACACTTTCCGAGTGGGTGACCAGCTTCGGTTTGATTGCAATGTGTCTGATCCTCTATACATTAGGCGAAAAGTTTTTGCCGATTGAACAGTCAGAATTGGAGATTGGAGGAATCGAACATGAGCGAGCAGCAAAATAAAGGGGAAAAACAGTATATCAGCCGCCGCGACTTTTTGAAAGGCGCCGGTATTCTCGGAACGTTTGCGTTTGCCGGCCCTTTTTTCGGCGAACCGCTGCAGCAGATCATGCGGGGAAATGTGTGGGAAGATGATTTGCACGGTATCGGCACTGCAAATGAAGACTACGGCGCAGGAGACATCATTTACAGCACATGCGAACAATGCAACACGCACTGCACGATCAAGACGTTTGTAAAGGAAGGCCGGAAAGGCCAGCCCTATTCCAGCCTGGTCCGTAAAATTGCGGGCAACCCATACAGCCCTGTCACGACGCAGCCCTTCGGACCGCTTGATTATGCGACTGCAGTGGCCGTAGCGGCAAAAGGAAAGGCGACTCTGGCGGTGGAAGGCCGCGGCTACCGGGGAGGGCGCACTTGCCTGAAAGGGCAGGCGGGGATTCAAACGGCGTATGACACGATGCGTATCCGTACTCCCTTGAAACGGGTCGGTCCGCGCGGCAGCGAGAAGTGGATCAGCGTCTCCTGGGAACAGGCGATCGATGAAATTGTCAACGGAAGCTCGGATTTGGGAACTCCCGGCTTGAAATCCATGTGGGCATTTGCGCCGAAAGAAAAAGTGATGGGCGATTGGGAAAAGGTGAAAAAAGGCGAAATGACCCAGCAGCAATTTACCGAAAAATATAAGGATGTATTGATTGACACCAAACACCCGGATCTGGGTCCCAAGTCGAACCAGATTGCCTGCTTGGGAGGCAATCGGCGGGACTTTATGCGCGATCGCATCTGGCTCCAGGGAGTCGGCAGCATCAATTTTGACGATCACGGCAGCAGCTGAGGGGCGAGCAGCGTAATAGGAACGGTTCGTTCCTTCCAAACGGCAAAACCGAAGAAACGTTTGTTTGCAGATTTGCAGTATGCTGAATTTGTGATTGTTTGGGGCAGCAACCCGGCGGTTGCCAACCGCGGCCCGACATATCTCGCACCGCTGCTGATGAACGCGAAAGCCCGTGGTCTGAAATTGGCGGTGGTTGATCCCCGTATGAGCAAGACGGGCGAAAAAGCGGACATGTGGATTCCGGTCAAACCCGGTGAGGATGCAGCGCTGGCGCTCGGCATGGGACGCTGGATCATCGAGAATAAACGATATGACGAGAAATATTTGCGCAATCCGAACAAAGCGGCGGCGGACAAAGACAATGAACCGACATGGAGCGACGCAACCTATCTGGTTGACTTGTCGAAACCGACCAAACCGAAATTGCGGGCCAGCGACCTTGGAATTGGCGGCAAAGATCAATTTGTCGTTATGCAAAACGGCAAGCCGATTCCTCATGACAAGGCAACGGAAGCGGATCTGGAGG
>JAGVBM010000289.1 GCA_020059765.1 Bacillota bacterium | reverse complement strand
GGAAGAGACCATCGATTTTCGCAATTCGATGATTTTTATGACGAGCAATTTGGGTGCAAAAGAGATCCAAAGTTATGCGGAGCGCAATCTGTATTTTTGGCTGATGCAATTCCTGTACGCCATTCGGCCGACAAATTGGGGTCAATCGGAGAAAGTGACGCTGTTGGATCAATTGGTGAAGCAGAAGCTGGAAGCGGCTTTTCAACCGGAATTCATCAATCGAATCGATGACGTTATCACATTTAACTGGCTAGATGAACAAGTTTTGTTCGAAATTATTGATTTGTTGATCGAACCGATCAACCGAAGACTTGAACGATTCAACTGTCGTCTGGAAATGAATCGATCTGCGAAAGAGTTTTTGCTGGAAAAAGGGTTTGATAAGCGATACGGGGTCCGTGCAATGAAACGGGCGGTTCGCCGCTATCTGCAAGCACCCTTGGCCGAGATCCTGTTACAGATCCCCCGGGAGACTCCAATCCGCTATAAAGTTCAACGGGGAGACGGCAGGCTGCAAATCAAAGCTGCAAAGCAAGATGATGCAGAAAAATGAAGACCACCCGGGCTTATCATTCATAAACCGGGCGGTCTTTGCACTTATCTGAGAATGATTGATGGAATTACTTCTGCATACTTTCCGCAGCCGCCGATTGCTGGCCCTGGATTGTTTGCTGTCCGCTCTCCGCTTGATACGGGGCCAAATAGGAATCGCGGACTTCATGCCGCAGCCAGCCCATCACACTGACAACCAGCGCGAACAATACGACGACATTGCGAAGCCAGGGACGAGCCTCCGTTTTCTTGAACTGATAGAGGCTGACAATCAATCCGACTGCCAGCAAAACGGCGACGGAGATCAGCGCGGTGGCCAGCAGGGAGCCGCCGAGGAACAATTGCTGCACTTGTCCCTTCAAGCTGAAGAAGAGGACCGGTCCGGCAATCAGTTGCAAGGTGGTGAACAGAAAGGCCACGTTTTTGCCGAATTCGGTGAACAGCTGTCCGTCTTCTTGCTGCCCGTTTTTGCGGCGTTTGTTGCCAAGGATGATCAGGTAGATCCCCATAATCGCCAATGTGGCGAACAGAAAATGCAGATACCGCTGCCAAACGGTCGGGTAATGGAAGAAGGCGGTGAAGATGCTTTGGCCCTGTACCCATAATTCCGGTTGAAGCATAGCCGACACGTTTGTCAAAAATACCAGCGGAACGTACAGCAGCAGTACTGTGCCGCCGATTCCGAAGGTCAAATGCAGTCCTTTCCGATTCCTCCAGTGATTCCAAGTGAATTTGTAAACATACAGCATGAGGAACGCGGCAATGATGATGACCAGCAGCATCAGCCAGGGTTTGCCGATCAAGAGGGTCGACACGTAGAAAAATCGCGTGTAAATGACGCTGATGATCAACAGGGGTGCCACTCCTAAAACAACGGCAATACTTTTGTGAATCGACGTTTGCACAGCCAGTTCTTCCGCCAGATGGTCGTATTTCGGATTGCCGGTGCGCATGCCGCGCCATTCGTTATACACGGCCAGCAGACTGCCGGCCACTGTCAAATTGACAAAAATAATATGCAGGATGAAGCTGATGACCAACAGGATTTTAAAAAATCCGATATCGCCCGGTATGGAAAGCGCCAGGTCATTCGGTAGTTGGATCGAGGAAGCTGCCGTCAGCATGTAGATCACCTCTCCTTCGCCGCAGTTTGTTGAGCTGTGGACGTTTCTTTCACGGCCTGTACCAGATATTCGGCCAAAGCTTGCCGTTCTTGATCCGTTCCGGCAAACGGCGGCATGAAATAGCGGGCATTGTGCAAGGAATTGACGTAATTGCTGAGTTGTGTCGCATCCCAGCCTTGAATCCGGTTGGCAAACGCCCGTTTGCTGCGCCAGCCGTCAATCGTGTGGCAGGAAGAGCATTGGGCGACATACAGGGCGTGGCCGGCTTCCAGCCGATTTTGCTCGGTGACGTTGGAAACCCCCAGCCATTTGGAATTCGTCAAAAACCCTTCCTGCTTGAATTGTTCCACCTGATCGACGCGGACTCCATTCACATACATGTAGTCATAGACCACATAGGGTTTGCGAATGGCTTCCCTGACCATTTCAAATTCGCCGATCAGGCCGATGGATACAAACGCAACTAAAGCGCTTACAACAATCGGCACTTTGCGTGGACGGTTCAGCAGCCACAAAGCCATGACCAGCATGATCGCAAGGGCGCCCAGATTAATCATGCGGAACCATTGTTCCTTGCCCTGCAGGCCGGAAGCCCAGACGATCATACTGTAGGCTTTGTCAGGCACGCTGAAAACGTACCAGGCGCCAAAGGCAATCATGAAATAAATCGAAACCAGCATCCATTTGCCGAAATACTTGAGAATTTTGGCTTGCAGTCCATCGTCTTTCACGATCATCTTCATAATCGGCGTAAACAATGCCACGGCCAGAGCCAATGCCACGAAGGTACGGAACATCAGCGACGGCAGCCATGTCGGGTTGGCGACCGCATCCCAGAAGGAGCGGGTTTCAACCCACTGCCCCGGCGTTAACATGGCGGCCAAGACGGCTGTAATAATCGTCATCGTCAGCCAGGACGCAATCGACAAGGCGACACCTGTTCGGATGTGCCATTTTTTCTTTGCGCCTGTCCAGCGATCCCACGTGTAAAAATAAACTAATAAAAGAACGACTTCCGTGACAAAGACAATCCATTCGACAAACCATGCCCAGAAGAAGACGCGCAGCAAGGAACCGATGGCATACGGCTGGATGACAGTGGTGGCAAACCAGATTCCGACACCGGTCATGGCACCGACGGTGGTCGTGATAATCAGAATCCACTTGCTCATTTTGCGTGCGGTCTGTTCCAGACCCGGGTTATTTTCTTTCCAGCCTTTGTGCTCCAAACCAACCATTAAAACCGATCCGCCGATGGCAAAGGCGTGGTTGATCACGACGTGCAGGACGGCGATCAGTGCAATGACGGTTCCCGACCCCAGCCACGGAAATTCGACGACCGGAAATTCCATGATGTCTCCCCCATTCTGTTGCAATTCTAGAATACAAACCAGTTTTTTCTGCAAAAAAGTCCGTTTCAATAATAGCTAAAGTTTTTTTGAGAAGAAATGATCCGATCGGGCTATACATGTGTCTTTTTTGTGACAAATTTACTTTGGTGGAGGGAATAGAAGCCGTTTCGGAATGAGAAGTTCGCAGTTTCTGAAAAATGGCCCTATGAGGTCATTTCCCGGCCTCAATCGATCTGTTACATTAAAAACGGCACGATTTCTCTTCTTTACAGAGGCTTACTTAACCCCTTAAGTAAGCCTTTTTGCATCTTTTGCAGCGAGACGCACGGGCATCGGGGAACGGGTCGCCCGATCCACGCTGTTTTTTCGTATCGTTTCCGGTTATGATACTGGTAAGAGGGGGGGAAACGCATGTCTTACAAGCAGATAAAATGGTTGATCTTGATCATTCCCACACTGACGATCGGAATTTGGGAGTACATACGGCATGCCTATCTTCTTCCCTATATTTCAATGGAATTGGGCAATTGGCTGTCGCCGTTGATTATATTGTCCGTCACGATGACGCTGCTGCTGAAACTGTTTTCGCTCATGGAGCATTTGCAGGAAGAGCTGAATATTGCCCGCGAAGCCAGGACAATTCTGGAAGAGCGGGAGCGGCTGGCACGGGAACTGCACGATGGGATCGCCCAGTCTTTGTTTTTGCTGTCCGTCAAGCTTCATCGCTTGGAGAAAGACAAACCGGGCGCGGATATGCCGCTGTTCAGGGAATTGCGGGCTACGGTGCGACGGGTGCATGAGGATGTCCGCCAGGCAATTTCCGACCTGCGGTATTCGTCGAACGAAGCTTTGCCTTGGACGCAGGCGGTTGGCGAGATGATCTCGGACCTGCAAAAGGAAACCGGGGTGGAAGTTTTATTTAAATGGGATGTTCCGGAAGAGATGCTGTCCTCGAAAGAAAAAATGGAACTGTCCGCCTGTGTCCGGGAAGCATTGATCAATGTCCGCAAACATGCGGATGCCCGTCATGTGAAGGTGGATTTTTGCGAGACGGAGACGGGATGGAGTGTTGCCGTCGAAGATGACGGCCGGGGATTTCCGGACAATCCTTTTGCCGAGCCGGCCCATTACGGGTTGCGGATGATTCGGGAACGGGCGGATGAGATGGGATGGAATTTTTCAATCGGACGGGTAGGGAAAAAGACCCGGCTGGAGATCCGAAAGGAGAATCGTTTGTGAGACCGCCGTATCGCCTGTTGATTGTTGACGACCACGAATATGCCCGGGAAGGCATTCGCGATATTGTGATGAGCGATCCCGATTTTGAAATTGTCGGGGAGGCAAAGCACGGGGTGCAAGCGCAGGAACTGACCGAACAATTGATGCCCGACCTGATTTTGATGGATATTAATATGCCTGTGATGGACGGCCTGGAGGCAACGAAACGGATTAAAGAACGGTATCCCTATGTCAAGATTGTGATGCTGACTGTATCGGACGATATTGCCGATTTGTTTGAAGCACTGAAGCGGGGGGCCCAGGGCTACTTGCTGAAAAATCTCGATCCGTCCGACTGGATTGAGTATCTGAAAGCGATTGTCGTCGACGAAATTCCCATGTCGCGAAAATTGGCCATGCAGTTGTTGAGCGAATTCAAGGAAAAAGAACGGTCGGTGCCGAAGGCCGCCCCTCTATCCGCCAGGGAACGGGAAATTCTCGAGCTGGTGGCGTCGGGGCGCATCAACCGGGAAATTGCGGAGATTCTTCATATCTCGGAAAATACAGTCAAGAACCACCTGAAAAACATCCTGAAAAAATTGCACCTGGAGAATCGCGTGCAGTTGACCAGCTATGCGTACGAGCGTGGGTGGATTCAAAGGAATAAGGAGAAGGATCGGGGGTAACCGTTTTGTTAGCATCGGATCGTCATCATGAAATTATGGAGAAGCTGCGCAAAGACAAGTCGGTCAAAGTTTCGACTTTGATGGAGTTGTTCAACGTATCGATTGAAACAGTGCGAAGGGATCTCGAATTTCTTGAAAAAGAAGGACTGTTAAAACGGGTCCATGGCGGTGCAATTCTTGACGAAGGAAGCAGAGAGTTGACGTTTACCGTCCGGGAAACGAAAAACATGGAAGAGAAACGGGAAATTGCGGAAATTGCGACCCGATACGTGTCGGAAGGTCAGTCCATTGCCTTGGATGTCAGCACGACCAATACCGAATTTGCCAAAGAGTTGGCGAAAAAATTCAAACGGTTGACAATCTTGACCAATTCTCTGCCGATTGCCAACGAATTGTCGGCAGTTCCAAATTTTACGGTCATACTGGCAGGCGGGGTGATGCGGAACGAAGAACTCTGCATTGTCGGGGATTTGGCGGAAAAGTTCATTTCCCAATTTCGAATTGATACGTTCTTTATGAGCATGAGCGGCATTTCTTTGACCGAAGGATTGACCGACTACGGAATCGGGGAAGTGCAAATTAAGAAACAGATGCTGGAGTGTTCACAAAAAGCGATTGTGCTGGCCGACAGCAGCAAGTTCGACTCCGTTTCCCTGCTGCGGATTTGTGATTTTGACCGGATTGACAAAATTGTCACCGACTCTAAAATCAAGCACAAAATCCTTGAAAAGTACACGGGCAAAGGAATTGAAATCATAAATCAATAGGTGGAAATTAAGAGTTTAATTCATTATTGAACCTGCACCCTGACTGGTCTTTTGGCGAAAAGACCAGTCAGGGTGCTTTGTTATGTGCATATTGTTTTATATCTGTGTATTTTGTTGCAAATTTACATGATTTTAAATTAATCTTCAATAAATATTCATACCTGACAAGTAGAATGGGTAGCAAAGGGTTCGGATTTCATCATGATAATTAAGGTTAATAGCTATGTTGGTATTTATTGTATTTATGTGGATTATTGTTGATTTAATGAATGAGGGGGTTCGAACGGGAGTGAAAAAGGCGACAGCATGGTTGACGACAATTCTCTTTCTTTTGCCCGCTGCCATACCGTTGATCATTTTTTGGATATGGCCCATGCTCTATTCCTTTTATATCAGTTTCACCGATTGGGACTATATGAGTCCTGCGTATCACATGGTTGGGGTGGAGAATTATCAAGGTTTACTGGAAGACGGCGAGTTCGGCCAAGTTCTCTTCAATACGTTTTATTTTACGATGGGTACGGTGATCCCCACGTTAATCGGAGGATTGATACTCGCCCTGCTGCTGCATCATCATGCAAGCGGAAACGCCATTTACCGGGCCATTCTGTTCTCGCCTTGGGTTACCCCTACAGTGGCGGTTTCCATTGTATGGTCGTGGTTCTTCCAGCCGGATGTGGGACTGGCCAATTGGCTGCTCTCCCTGTTTCATCTGCCCAAGTTGGAATGGGCGAGCAGCCGTACGTGGGCAATGCCGGTGATTCTGATCGTGACGATCTGGAAAGGCGTCGGTTGGGCGATGGTATTTTATTTGGAATCCCTGCAGCGTGTCCCGGAACAGCTGTATGATTCGGCTTCCATCGACGGAGCCTCGGCATGGGCGAGGATCAAGCACGTCACACTCCCCATGATTTCTCCGACGACTTTTTTCCTGACGATCATTCTGATGATCGAGTCTTTGCAAGCGTATGACCAGATTCAGGTGCTGACGCAGGGAGGCCCGGCGGGCAGCACTCGAACGATTTTGTACATGTATTACCAGGCGGCGT
>JAGVBM010000153.1 GCA_020059765.1 Bacillota bacterium | reverse complement strand
GTGAAGCATGTAAGGAAAGAAGGGCTTTTCAGCCCCTCTGTCTTTATACGATTGGCTACCTCTTGATCATTCCGTGAGGGTCGATGACGAACTTTCTTGCGGCACCCTTGTCGAATTGGCTATAGCCCGTGGGCGCGTCATCCAGTGAAATGACCGTGGCATTCACCGCTTTGGCGATTTGCGCTTTCCCGCTCAGGATCGACATCATTAAGCCCCGGTGGTATTGCATCACAGGAGTTTGACCGGTCACAAAGGTGTGGGCTTTTGCCCATCCCAGACCGATCCGAATTTTAAGTGAACCGATTTTCGCATCTTCATCAATCGCACCCGGATCACCAGTTACGTAGAGTCCGGGGATACCCAGTCTTCCGCCTGCCCGTGTTACTTCCATAATCGAATTCAAAACGGTTGCGGGAGCTTCTTGGTGATTCGCACCGTGCCCATGCGCTTCAAATCCGACACAGTCAACTGCGCAGTCCACTTCCGGCACGCCCAGAATTTGTTCGATTTGCTCGCCCAAATCGTCATGCTGGCTCAAATCGATCGTCTCACATCCGAAACTTCTTGCTTGCGCAAGGCGCTCAGGATTCAAATCGCCGACAATTACGACGGCAGCCCCTAACAGCTGGGCAGAATGTGCAGCCGCGAGACCGACCGGACCTGCACCTGCCACATAGACCGTCGAACCCGGACGCACACCGGCGCTGAACGCTCCATGAAACCCGGTTGGAAAAATATCCGACAGCATGGTGAGATCCAGAATTTTCTCCATGGCCTGATCCTTATCGGGGAACTTGAGCAATTGGAAGTCGGCATAAGGAACCATCACGTACTCCGACTGTCCGCCTACCCATCCCCCCATATCTACATATCCATAGGCTGATCCGGGACGATCCGGATTGACATTCTCGCAAATATGAGTGTTGCGTTCTTTGCAGCTGCGGCAACGGCCGCAGGCAATGTTAAACGGTACTGAGACAAGATCCCCCTTTTTCATAAACTCGACATCTCGGCCCACTTCAATTATCTCACCGGTAATCTCATGACCCAGGGGAAGGCCCGATGGGGCCGTTGTCCGACCGCGCACCATGTGCTGGTCACTGCCGCAAATATTGGTGGAAACAACCTTCAGGATCACGCCATGCTCACATTTGCGTCCCACATTTCTCGGATTCACACCCGGTCCGTCACGCAAAACCAAATCCGGGTACCCGATGTCCCGCACCTCAACTTTACCCGGCTCCACATAAACCACTGCTCTGTTACCTGGCATGCAAGCTTCCTCCTTATCAAGATCGATTTGAGTTGTTGCATGATTACATACAAGCAAATATCTTGCCAATATTCGGATTAAAGTGGCGAAAAAGCTGAGAGGCTTGCCAGCAAGCCGTAAAAATTTTTACAAAGCAGTCAGATTGAGAATGAAAAGAGAAATCGAATGCTGCAACACCGTCGCATTCCGATACAGGTGTCGCAATCTGCAACGAAGTTGTCCGCTTCAAATGAAAAAAAACAGGCCAACGAGGCCTGTTTCACTTTACTTGATCCTGTACCTCTAACTGTTCCGGACCGGTTTAATGTGTACCGCACAGGCTTTATATTCCGCCGTTCCGGCGAGCGGGTCATTTGCATTGATCGTCAACAGATTGGTATTGACCAAATCATTCCCGTAATTTCTTCCGCAAACTCAGGGGTATACAATTGAACCTGTTTTCTGTAGGATTCAAAATGTTCCGTTGCCCGTTCAATAAACTTTTTGTTGTATAACCCTTCTTCCAGAATGACGTCCCCCGTTCCTTTCAATACCGCTTCACCTGCAACTGATCCAACCGCTTGAATTCGTAACCTTTCTGCCTCGCGTCATCAATGATTTTCCGCAAAGCCTCGGTGTTGTCCTTGGACACCGAATGAAGCAGAATCACAGCACCGGGATGAAGCTGCGACATCACTTTTTCGTACGCGTAACCGGCCCCTTTTTGCTGGTTCGTATCCCAGTCTTTGTAGGCAATTGACCAGAAGACGTTGGTATACCCCTGTTCCTTGCTGCTGGCCAGTACCCTTTCATTGAAAATTCCCCTTGGCGTACGCAGGAACTGCATCTCTTTTTGCCCGGTCACCTGGGCCACTTCCTGTTTGACTTTTGCCAGTTCGTCCTTCAGCTTCTCGTTGGAGATCCGTGTCACATCCGGATGGCTCCAGGAGTGGTTGCCGATCAGATGCCCTTCCGCCGCCATTCGTTTCAGCAACTCCGGCTGGTCCTTGATATAATGACCGGTTACGAAGAAGACGGCCGGTACCTTTTTCTCCTTCAAGATATCCAAAATTTTGACCGTGTACCCGTTTTCGTACCCGTTGTCAAAGGTGAGATACAATTCTTTCTGTGACGTATCCCCCAGAAAAATGGCTCCGTGCTTTTGCAGAATCTCCTTGAATCCCTCATGGTCGATGGAAGGAAGCTGGCCGTTTATGCTTTTCTTAAACCCGAAATGATACGGGACGTCCGAAGCAGCGGCGGCCGAGCTTGCGATCGGTACAAACAGCAAGAAGGCACATACAAGCGATAGAATGCCAAAACGTCTCAATCCCTTTCACCCCTTCTGTACTTGATCTTCTGATTCTGATACCGAGAGTAATATTCCACCAAGTACAGAAAGTTATTTTGTGATGGGTACTATCATCTTAAAACTTGATATTCGATCGAAAAATCAGAAACAGAGCCACCAGCAGGAACAGGACGCCAAGCATCCGTTGGCCGTCAAAGGGGGTGCGCGGCACGCCAAACCAGCCAAAATGGTCGATGGTCATGCTCATCAGGATTTGCCCGACGATCACCGACACGACCACCAGCCCCACACCCAGTTTGGGCACCGTCATGATCGTAATCGCAATGTAGGCAGCGCCGAGCAGCCCTCCGAACAATTGCCATTTCGGGACGGAAAACACCTCGATGATGTTGCCTTTTCCGAAGAACATCAGCAGCAGAAACAAACTGACCGTACCGATCAGAAAGGAAACAAACGCCCCTTCGATAATTCCGACTTTGCGTCCCAGAGCCCCGTTGACCGCCGCTTGTGTACTCATTCCGATTCCAACGGCCAGTGTCAATAACGTGAACAATAATTTCGTCATAATACCCCTCAGTCTCTTGATTGAACCCCTGTTTGCGCCTGGGAATGGTTTGCAAAAACGG
>JAGVBM010000250.1 GCA_020059765.1 Bacillota bacterium | reverse complement strand
ACAAGAGGCCAGATGCATACACATTGTTACGCAACCAGTTCATCATAACCATACACCCCTTATTCAGAAAATGAATTTCTATCTCCATTATAAGGGGAAATGAAATATCTGGAATAAAACCAGCATCGATGTCAAAATTTATCCTTATGTTTTCATCAAAAATGTGACGTGGCTTACAGATCCTTTATTCTAATTTTGCAACTTTTCTAGCCGTTTGACAAGAGGTGAACAATCCCAATTCGCGTCATGGACAAGGCCATGGGCGCTTCTGCAATTATGGGTGCTTCGCCAATTGGGAAGCGGGAAACTGAATGGCAAACATCGCCCCTTTATCCGGACGGTTGTACGCCATAATGGTACCGCCGCTTTTCTCAATAATCGCCCGTGTGATGGCCAGTCCCAAACCGGTGTCTCCCTTGTCCCCCCGGAAAAACCGTTCAAAAATCCGGTCTTTGTCTTTCTCGCGAAACCCGCTGCCGTCATCCTCAATCGTTACGCGAATGCCGTCTATACTTTCCTGCAGGCTGACCCACACCGACTGCTCCGCGTGACGGATGCCGTTGGCCAACAGGTTGATCAACGCCTGCATCAGTTTGTCAGGGTCGACGTGCAGTCCGGATCGGATCTCTCCTTGCAGGGTCAAGCGGACACCTTTTTGCAAGGCCAGGCTCTCCACCCGGATCATCGATTCTTCCACCAGCGGCTTTAGCTCGATCTGTTTCGGTTGGTACATGTCCTCCAACGTTTCCAGTTTCGACAGATAAACCAGCTCATCGACCAATTTTTTCAAGCGGACGCTTTCGTTGGAAATCACATCGAGAACCCGATCCGCTTCCGCCCCTTTGAAAATTCCGTCGCGAATCCCTTCCGCATATCCCTGGATCGCCATCAGGGGCGTTTTCAATTCATGGGACGCATTTTGCAAAAATCGGCGCTGTCCTTCATCATATCGATGCAATTCAACCGTCATTTGGCGAAAAGCGGCCGACAGCTCTTCAAATTCGTCTCCCGTGCGAATAACATCCGGCGGTGTGAAATCCCGTCTGGTCAAACGGCTGACCGCCTCCCGCAAGCTGCGCAGCGGCCGCATAAAGGTACGCATCATCACCAAAGCCAGTACAATCATGACGCCGACGGTGATCAAAAATCCCCTGACCAGCACGTTCACCACCGAGCGCGTCACATTATGCACCTGCTCCAATTCCGTAAAGAGAACCAATGCCTGCGCAATCTGATTGGTCCGCGTGTTGACGTTGGGCAAGGCGACAAATACGATCTCTTTGTTTTGCACTTGCCCCTCCCCACTGATGCCGTTCCCTTGAAAAACCGACTGCAGATTGAGCGGCGGCCGGACGCCGACGGGAATCTTCTCGGAACTGGAAGTCATCACCCGATTGGTTCGTCTGTCCACGACAAAATAATCGCTTTCCACCATACCCAAAGCGAGCCGTGTGAGAAGCTGCCGTTTGAGGAGCCCCATATCGCTGTTGTCTTCGGTTCCCAGCACACTGATCAAATGAGTCGCTTCCGTGTGCAAACTGGACTTGGCCTGTTCCACCATATACTGACGGATCATCGCGACGAACAAGGCACCGGAAACAGCGAGCGTGATCACAATTAGGAGCAGATAGGACAAGACCAGTTTTCTTCCGATCGAAGGTTTCATCATCTTCGTTTATCCTTCCAGTTTGTACCCGTAGCCCCAGACGGTCTTGATCTCCACCGTCGATTCCACGGCATTCAATTTCTTGCGGATCCGTTTGATCAAATCGTCAATCGCCCGCTCATCGCCGATATAGTCATAACCCCAGACCTGATTCAGCAACTGTTCACGGGTGTAAGGTTTGTTCCGGTTCATCGCAAAAAACAGCAGCAGTTCATACTCTTTGGTGGTGAAGGCGATATCGCTCCCCTTTTGTGTCACCCGCCGCTGTTCCGGATAGAAAATCAGATCGCCGATCTGCAGGGTTTGCGGTGTCTCGCCGTTTTTCTCCGCCTGCATCGCATCAATTCGGCGAAACATGGTTTTCACCCGGGCCACCAGCTCCCGCGGAGAAAAGGGTTTCGACAGATAATCGTCGGAGCCGAGTTCCAAACCGACAATGCGGTCCACCTCGTCGTCTTTCGCGGAAACCATAATAATCGGCACCATGCTTTCCGCCCGAATCCGTCGGCAGAAGTCATAGCCGTCCATGCCGGGCATCATGATGTCGAGAATGAACATATCCGGCCGTTCCTGTTTCCATGCATCCATCGCCAGCTCCCCGCGCAAAAACGACTGCACTTCATACCCTTCCGCTTCCAAATATCGTTCGATAATCTCGCAAATTTTCGCATCGTCATCAACGATATAGATTTTTCGTTTGGCCTGGTTTGACATCGGCAGATCCCCCTCCCCACGTTCCATTTTATGTAAGAATGTCACTATTCCCACGTGGATTCATTCTAAGTGTATGTTCGACAAACGAAATCCCCTTACCTGTCAGGGTGCACAAAAACCCCTCCCGCCGACAGAGATCCGACAGTTCTAGGTTTCTGCAGGGGAGGGTCATCAAATATTTATTGAAAAGGGGGAAGTGATTCTTTACTTGCTTACAAAGTCAGGTTATTGCATGGACTGCTTGAGTTGCTCCGATATTTGCAGCAGAGAGGTTTTCACCTGGATAATCTGCTTTTCGACTTCAATCGCTTTGTTCAACGTTTGAACCAATCCGTCATTGTTGCCCTGCTGTTTCATTTGCTCCGCTTCTTT
>JAGVBM010000384.1 GCA_020059765.1 Bacillota bacterium | reverse complement strand
GCGTTAGAATGCCAAGTTCTGTCCTTACATTTGTTCGATTCGCTTCATGACTTCTTGAGGCGTAAGACCATGGGCATTAATGACGGGAGAATTGTGAGCAACATTTTGAATTCCCATCAAATTCTGGTCTTGACCGGAAATGACGACAGCTGCGTATGTTTCCCCTCCGGCATTCAATTGAGAAGCATCAAGAGTATCAACTTGAAAACCTTGTTGAGACAGGTATTCTTGCAGACTTGAGAGATTTGATTCAATGGCGACTCGTTTCATCGCAACAACCTCCTTTTGGAATCATCGGAGGTAGTTTGATTCGAAGTGGGTTTCTCTATACGGAGCAGTCTGCAAGATAGAAGCGATCGTGTCTGACAAAGATTGGGCAATGCATTCCGCCATCCGCATGACAACAGACAAACGAGTATTCTGCAGTACAAAGTACTCCATAAACCCTCCTACGTTGACGATACCCGTAATGTGAATATCGCCTACCTCAGGCAAAGTTTTGTTGACGCCAGCGCCAGGTTTTAAAGGGCCGGAACCGACTGTGACCATGCCGACGGAACTTAATTGTCCGAGACATGCGTCAACCGCAATAATAAACGGATTTGTATAAAGACGGCTAATCAAGGAAATGGTTTCGCTGAGATTGACGGCATGAACGGGTTGATCCAAAGTCCCATAGACAGGGCAAACATCGCTTGCCAAAAGGGTTTGCAAACGACTGCCAACCAAAGGACCCAAGGAATCGCCAGTGGATCGATCCGTACCGATACAAACAACAACAAGTTGCGGTTTGTCCGGTCGGGATTGGATCAGTTCAGTTAGGTGATGGCGGATCAACAGCGGCGCGTTGGGCAATGTATGGTCTATTTTGATTGTCGACGACTCACTCTTGGACATCTTATTAAACATATGAAACCTCCGATTCAGAATCGTAGTATCATTTTGTGGAAAACAAAGGAGTTCTATACAGTTGGCGACGTAATAACTTATAAATTGAGATACTATCACGATATGCGTTTCCGAAAAGAATCATGCTTTATCAATTGGAGGACGGAAATGATGGATAAAATGTTCAATTTGATAGATCTGTTGATTGTCGCAATTGTGGCGTGGGCAAGCATCATCGGATGGCGAAGAGGGGGTACTAGGTCGCTTATCGATTCGGCAAGTGTCGGCAGCGCGATTGCAGTCGTGATATTGTCGATCACACTAGTTCGAGACCGCCTGATTGACGGTTCCTGGGCATTGGAGATACGGAACTGGATCAGGGAAAATCTGCGAAGTGCACCGACGACAGCAGGATTTGCGAGCGAGAATATGGGAGTGGCGGATAATTTGTACCACTTGTTGATTGCAGGTGCAGGCGCGATCACCGTTTGGATCGGGATGCAAATGATTCTGCAGGTGTTTCAAACCGTGTGGAGAGTACCCAACGAGACTCTATTCTCCCGAATTGCGGGAACGCTGATCGGGGCCGGAATGGGAAGCGTGTTCGCTTGGTATATGGTACAATGTTTAGGACTTCTTTCCTGGGTAAAGGGGTTCGAAGCGTTGGATTCCTATCTGGGGAGTTCATTTCTCGTGTGGTTGGTTTTGAATCTTACGATCTGGTAGAAGGGGAATTCATGCGATGTTTGAGAAATTTCACCAGTTGTACACAAATTTCAGCGAAAAATTTGGCAATCCCGATTTTTGGGGAGGTTTGTTGTACGGAACTTTCAAAATCGTCTTGTTGCTGATTGCCGCCCGAATTGCAATTCGAGTCGGGTCGGCCGCTTTCAGCCGCCTGTTTTCCAACCGTGCCGTCAGAATGGACGAGCGTCGCATAAGGACATTGACGGTTCTCAGTTCCAGCGTTTTAAAGTACGTGGTCTATTTTTTCATCGCCATGTCGATTTTGGAACAGCTGAATTTTCAAATCAAGACGTTGCTGGCGGGGGCCGGGATTGTCGGCTTGGCCATCGGTTTTGGCGCACAAAGTCTGGTCAAGGATATTATTACCGGCTTTTTTATCATTTTCGAAGACCAATTTGCGGTGGGAGATTTGATTCGGACCGGCAACGGAAACTATATGGGAACCGTTGAATCGATTGGCCTGCGGATTACAAAGATACGGGCGTGGACCGGTGAAGTGCATATTTTGCCAAACGGTCAGATTACCGATGTCACGAACTTCTCGAAAGCGAACTCATTGGCTGTAATTGATGTCGGTGTTTCCTATGAAGAAAATCTCGATCGGGTGTTCCAAACGTTAAAAGATGTCCTGCAGCAAGCACAGCAAGAGATTCCCTTGATTGTCAAAGAACCGCAAGTATTGGGTGTGCAGGATTTTGGAATCAGTGAAGTCAAAGTTCGGGTGATCGCCGACTGCAAACCGACGGAGAATATTGCAGTTGCACGGGAACTGCGAAAAAGGATCAAGCAGGCTTTTGACAAACAAGGAATTGAAATTCCTTATCCAAGACAAGTTGTTCTGTCAGGGCAGCAGGAGAGACAAGCAAATCCGGCAACATCGGTGTAATTGAAAATGGGCCGCACGCAGGATCGGCGGTAATGCGTCGGAGGAAAACAAGAGGGGGGAAGCGGTGTGGAGCAAAGACAGTTTGAGTTGGGCGACATCGTCCAAATGAAAAAACCTCATCCTTGCGGGGCCAATGAGTGGAAAGTGATCCGGATGGGGGCGGATATTCGCATCAAATGCATCAAATGCGACCGCAGTGTGATGATCCCGAGAAGCCAATTCGAACGGCAAATGAAGAAAGTGCTGCAGAGAGCAGACGAAGGAGAGTTGGCATGAGCGAATTGCAAACTGTCAAAACCGCTTGTCCTTTGGATTGCTGGGATTGCTGCAGTATGATTGCCTACGTGCAGGACGGGAAACTGTTGAAAGTGGAGGGGGATCCGGATCACCCGATCACGCAAGGCAGACTTTGTGTTAAAGGCAAGCGGTTGCCGGAGCGGATGTATCATCCGGAACGGGTGTTGACCCCAAAAAAGAAAATTGACGGCATTTGGACAGACATCTCATGGGATCAGGCATTCCGAGAAATTGCCGGGAAAATGCAATCTGCAAAGGAAACATACGGACCTGTGGCCGTCATGCACACGTTTGACAGCGGTTCCGGCGGGATGCTGAAAGAGTTGGAGGGGCGTTTTTTCAATCTGTTCGGCGGATACACCCAAACGATCGGATCGCTGTGCTGGGATGCGGGCTTGGAGGCGGCACGATACGACATGGGGGTGTCGCTCAGCCACGATCCTGCCGATCATCGAAACAGCAATGCAATTGTCGTTTGGGGACGGAACGTTACCGTCACCAACATGCACATGACCGCTTTTCTGAAAGAAGCGCGGAAGCAGGGGAGCAAACTGGTGATTGTGAATCCGTTGCCAACCGACTTGACGGAAGCCGCAGACCGGCAGATTCGTCCCCGCCCCGGCACAGACAGTGCCTTGGCACTAGCCGTTTGCCGCGTCTTGTGGGAGGAAGAGCGATACGACCGGAAATTCGTTGAGCAATATGCGGTCGGATTTCCGCAATTCGCCGCTTATCTGGAACAGCTGTCTGTTGAAGAATTATGCAAGACGGCAGACGTGACAATGGAAGACGTGGAATTTCTGGCAGACATATATGCGAACGGGCCGACATCCACATTATTGGGAATCGGCCTGCAGCGGTATGCCAACGGGGGAAATACGATTCGTACGATTGACGCTTTGGCTGCCTTGAGCGGCAATATTGGAGTTTCTGGCGGAGGAGTGAATTACGCCAACCGGATCTGGTCGCAATGGCTGAATTGGGATGCATTGACTCTGAATGATCCGGGAGCGGAGGTTCGTACTTTTTCCAAGGTGGAGCAGGCGGAAGATATCTTGACGGCCGACGTGCCGGTGGAAGTCCTGTTTGTCACGCGATCAAATCCTGTTTCACAAATCAGCAACCGTCAGCGGACTTTGCAAGCCTACAAAAGTGTCGACTGTGTCGTGCTGATCGACATGTTCATGCACGACACGGCGGAAGCGGCCGATTATTTCTTGCCCTGCACCACCGTATTTGAGGAAGAAGACATTCTGTTTACATCGATGTGGCATCCCTACCTGGTCTATGTCAATCGAGCGGTGGAGCCGCTCGGGGAGAGCAAAAGCGATTGGGAAATATTTGCGGGGATCGCCGATGAATTGGGATACGGAGAAGAATTTTTGCGTCCTGTGCATGAATGGATGGAGACGGTCTTGGCCCCGCTGCAGGAAGCGGGTATCACAAGGGATGAACTGCAGGCCCGTCATTTTATGAAAGCTCCGAGTGAACCCGTCCCGTGGACGGATCGGAAATTTGCAACGCCGTCCGGCAAGTATGAATTTTATTCGGAAACGGCAGAACGGGAAGGATATGCACCGCTGCCGATGCTCCAATACCCGAGAGAACACCCGCGAAACAACCAACTTCTTGCCGAGCAATACCCGTATCAGTTCTTGACCGTACATCCGCGACATTCGATTAATGCGCAGCATTACATTTTGAAAGCGCCGACACAGCCGATTGTCGAAATCTCCCCCCGGATCGCGCAGGAGAAATTGCTGCAGGAAGGGGACCAGGTTCGGGTGTATACCGATCGGGGAGAAATTCGCGGACGGGTAAAGATCAAACTGGGGATTCACCCTCAGACCGTAGTCATGGAACAGGGTGGATGGAACCGAATGGGCGGCAGTGTCAACGATCTGACGTCTAACAGGCACGCGGATTTCGGCATTTCGACGGCCGTCTATGATTGCTTGTGCAATTTGGAAAAAATTTAATTGGCGAACATCCCTCCTGTTTAAACCGCTTGTCGACAGTACAGGCTAACAACAGGAGGGATGAAAATGTTCGGAGAAAAAATCGTGGCCATCCGCAAAGACGACCAAGGCAACATTGTCCAGATCAAAACCCACACCGGACGGATTCTGTCGATTGAAGAAGCGATGGAACAGGCCGGGCAAGGGGGATTTGATTCGCTGACGTCGATTGACGAACGCGGGAACTGGACGATTGATGTCGGAGCAGGCGACGGGGAACCGGAGCAGGGCGGAAACTTGACAATTTTGCCGGAATTCTGAACAACAGGCGGGTCGCTATGTGGATAAAAGCAGTTTGCTGCAAGGAGAAAGACTCTCATGAAGATGGGGGTCTTTTTGTTTGCGACTGTCAGGAGGCCAATCCACGCTTGCAATCCATCTGGAAAAACAGGATGATAGATGGTAATGGTAGATTTCGATCCGACAGGGAGGTAGCAATGAATCTTAAAACATTCTCTCTCACAATTGCCGCTTGTCTGCTGACCGGAAGCGTGGCCGTCATTCCGGCGGATGCGGCCGAACAAACGATAATGCCGGGAAGCGGAGACGGGACCATAGGCCTGTTTTCCGATACGGAAGGACATTGGGCGCGAGCAGCAATTCAATCGCTAGCTATGATGGGAATTGTAAACGGCTCGGACGGCAAGGTCAGACCGAATGATCCGATCTCCAGAGCGGAATTTGTCAAAACGCTGCTGTCAGCGACAGACACACCGATCGACAGTCAGGCAAGCATGCCATTCGTCGACGTTCCGAAGGGGCATTGGGCGTATCAAATCATCGCGACGGCAGCCGCAAAAGGTATTGTTAACGGAATTGACGGGACGCACTTTGCTCCGGATGCTCTCGTTACCAGGGAACAACTGGCCAAGCTGCTGACAGTCAACTCGAAATCGCTCAGCCGGGAAACAACGGCTTTGCCCTCTTTTTCAGACGTAAACGGCGGGTGGTCTTACGCTTATATTGCAGATGCGTATCAAGCAGGTCTAATCAAGGGACTGGAAGGAAACCGCTTTGCGCCGACAAATCATGCCACACGAGCCGAATCTTTCATCATGATCGAAAGGATGCTGAACAAAGAAACGAAAACTGTAAACCTGCCGTCTGACGAAATCCTGCTCGGACGAGTCGATTCGGCGGTGCAAACCTTACAGCAATCTGCAGGAGTTCCGGCAGGATTTTCCTCCCAGTTCGTGGGGCCGTGGCAATCGATCATGCAACAAGCGGAATCCGGGAAGATCTCTTTACCGAGTGCCGGACTTCCGGCAAAGGGGTATTCGTTTCTTACCTCCCACGTGAAACAGCGAGCGGAACATTATGCGGTGGTCAAGGTCATCTCAAGCATGAAGCAGATGACGGGAGACATATCCTACGAGTATTTGGAGGTCCACTTGATCAAACGGGACGGTCAATGGAAGATCGGATACTTTGCACCGGTGGGACAATAATCGAATCAGCGGAGACAGATGCCGTGCCCTTTTCTTCGAACCGACATAGGATGGAGTAGCCGTCCAGACGTTCGGAGGGGATCATATGGAACCATTTGCCAAAATTCTGGCAGACACGCTGCGGCCAAGCCATTCGGGAAAACGGGAAAGGCGTTTGATCGTTTTAAAAGACCGCACCTGTTACCGTCAATGCTTGATCCATTTGAAACAATTGGGAATTCAACCGGTCAAAAAATTGAAGAGCATTCATGCGGTTTGCTGTGAATTTCCCAAACAGACGAATCTCGCAAGACTGCACAAACATCCCATGGTGAAGCGAGTGGAACGGGACAATCCATTTCGCATCCATGAAACACAGTCTTCAGCTGCTTCAACCCTGCGCAGCAGACAAGTCATTCCTTGGGGAATCCAACGTGTGCAGGCTCCGGCAGTTTGGCCCATCACACAGGGGAGTCCCGTGAAAGTGGCCGTATTGGATACAGGGATCAGCCGACACCCGGACTTGCGGATCGCCGGCTCATTTAATGCCGTTCAGAGAGGCAAGCCGGCGGTTGATGCCAACGGTCACGGGACACATGTAGCCGGTACCATTGCCGCATTAAACAACACATTTGGAGTTGTTGGAGTGGCTCCGAAGATTCGCCTGTACAATGTAAAAGCATTCCGCAAAGACGGTTCTGCCAGTCTGGCCGATATCATCGAGGGAATTGAATGGTGCATTCAAAACAACATTCAGGTCATCAACATGAGTTTTGGTGCGAACGAAAAAAGCGAGGCATTACAAGACATCATCCGACAAGCCTATGGCAGTGGAATCGCGATGATCGCCTCAGCTGGCAATGAAGGCTCAGCCTCCGGTCAGATTGATTATCCGGCAAGATTTTCGGAGACGATTGCGGTGGCTGCAACGACAAGAAACAATCAAATCGCCGGGTTTAGCAGCCGTGGAACCGGCATCGATCTGGCGGCACCGGGGGTTGATATTTTATCCACCTATCTGCGGGGAACCTATCGCAGACTCAGCGGCACGTCCATGGCCTCTCCCCATGTAACAGGGGCTGCCGCACTGATTCGCAGCGTTCAACCGGGCCTCGCACCGTCGCAGGTGAAAAACAAACTGCAATTGTCCGCGAAACGATTGCAGGGATTCAGTGACAATGCACAAGGGGCGGGCCTGCTGCAAGTGCTGCCCGTCATTGCAAACAAGTGACAAGAATTGTAATCCGGTTTGTGACGCGATCTAAGATTCGGGGGCTGCGGGGCAATGTCAACTTGCAATTTGACACGGCGGAAAAAACTGTTATACTATAGATCGATCAATCAAACGCATGTGCGCAAATACTAGCTTATGAAAATAATGTGCAAAGGCCGGCCCGGCTGTACCATTTTCTTCATAGGTGCAGAAGCGGTCGGCTTTTTCTCATGAAGGACCGCTGCAAATGATGATGCCACAGCGTAGTGGGAGGATGGAAAGAAGATGCAACAAGGGACAGTGAAATGGTTTAACGCGGAAAAAGGCTACGGATTCATTTCGATCGAAGGCGGCAACGATGTATTTGTTCACTTCAGTGCCATTCAAGGTGACGGATTCAAATCCCTGGAAGAAGGCCAACGAGTAAGCTTTGAAGTGGTTGAAGGAAACCGCGGACCCCAAGCAGCTAACGTAACCAAGTTATAAGCCGATCGCCCACTTGGGAAGCTCCCCAAGTGGGTTTTTCGTAACGAAGTGAAAAAGAAGCGCATGAACAGACGGGAGTCTGATAACGATAAACAAGAAAGAAATGGATTCCCAAAACGAAACATGCATGACCGCGATCTGCAATCTCTCCCCAGATTGACTGAAGCATCACATTAACAAGTACAGCAAGAAAGAGGTAATAAGATGAGTCGATTTTCTGATATGCAAATCAGCAATTCAGTATTAAGGGCATTAGAAGAAATGGGCTTTGAATCGGCCACTCCGATTCAGGCCGAATCCATCCCGGTTGCCATCACCGGACAAGACCTGATCGGACAAGCTCAAACAGGAACGGGCAAAACAGTCGCCTTCTCTGTACCGATGATCGAATCGGTGGATCCGGATGAAGAAGCGGTGCAAGGGCTGATTCTCACCCCAACCCGGGAGTTGTGCCTGCAGGTAGCGGAAGAATTGGCAAAAGTCGGACGTTTTAAGCACGTACGGACGCTTCCCATTTATGGTGGACAAGATATGAACCGGCAGATCAAAGCGCTGAAAAACCGTCCGCAAGTGATTATTGCAACACCGGGACGATTGATGGATCATATGCGTCGCAAAACGATTCGTCTCAATCAGATCAAACTGGTGGTCCTCGATGAAGCCGATGAAATGCTGGATATGGGCTTTGTGGAAGATATCGAGGCCATTCTCAGCCAGTGTCCGGACGACCGCCAGACTTTATTGTTTTCGGCGACGATGAAAACGAGTGTTTTGAGCTTGACCCGGAAGTTCATGAAAGATGCGCAACTGGTGAAGGTGAAAGCGCATGAAGTTACGGTGCCAAGCATCGACCAGGTGTATTATGAAGTTCCGGAGCGTCAAAAGCTCGATTTGTTAACGAGGTTGCTCGATATTCAAAATCCCGAATTGGCCATCGTTTTTGGCCGAACCAAGCGGCGTGTGGATGAGTTGGCAAACGCTTTGATCACTCGCGGGTATATGGCTGACGGACTGCATGGCGATCTCAGTCAGCGGCAGCGTGATGCCGTAATGCACAAATTTCGCGAAGGAAGAATCGAGATCTTGGTGGCAACGGATGTGGCGGCAAGAGGATTGGACGTCTCCGGCGTGACCCATGTCTATAACTTTGACATTCCGCAGGATATTGACAGTTACGTCCATCGGATCGGTCGTACGGGACGTGCCGGGAAGACCGGTCTTGCTTCAACCTTTGTCACGCCCCGGGAAATGGACCATTTGCACCAAATTGAACGGATCACCAAACGGAAACTGAAGAAACAGCCAATCCCCACCATTGCCGAAGCAAAATTCGGAAAACAACGCATCGCCATGGAGCAATTGGTGCAAGTAATGGAACAGGAAGATCTGGGAGGCTACAAAAGCTTGGCGGAAGAACTGATAGATCAGCATGACTCGTTGCTCTTGGTGTCTGCCGCTCTGAAGGTGTTAACGAAAACCACCAATGAAACCCCCATCTCGCTGACGGAAGAAAAACCGGTTGCCGGAAAACGGCCACCGGCACCTTACAAACCG
>JAGVBM010000394.1 GCA_020059765.1 Bacillota bacterium | reverse complement strand
CTTGACATTGACGAAAGCCTTCGACTCGTAATTGATGCTTTTCTTGCGGGAATTCATACCTTAAAACAACAAACGAGTTCAAACCTAACTACGAAATAAGAGAACAGAGGCGCTGGATAATCGGCAACGTGTTCGCATTCCTTACGGGCCGATATGACGACTGGGAGGGGCGCTATGAACAGAAAGCGGCTTCGCGATTATGGATTTTTGGTAGGTACCCTGCCAACCGGCAGGTGGAACAGCATTACGGATGTACCGGGAGTCTCGGTTGGACATGTCACATTGAATCAGAAGAATGGACAAGGCAGCGATGTTCGTACCGGGGTGACCGCAATTCTGCCGCATCCTGGCAACTGGTTCCGTGAGAAAGTGGCTGCTTCGTCTGTTGTGATTAACGGATTTGGAAAAACGACGGGATTGGTGCAAATCCAGGAACTTGGGGTGATTGAATCTCCGATCATGCTGACGGATACATTCGGAGTGCCAGCCGTAACCGAGGGCACTTTACGGCATGTGATGGACATGGACGCGGAGATTGCGGACAAAACAGGTTCTCTCAACGTAGTGGTCGGGGAATGTAATGACAGTTATTTAAACGACATGAGGGGATTGCACGTCCGACCTGAGCATGCCGTTCAAGCAATTCTTGCCGCCGGGAGCGGTCCGGTTCGCGAGGGATCGATAGGGGCAGGGGCTGGTATGGTCAGTTTCGGATGGAAAGGCGGAATCGGTTCCGCCTCACGTATGGTGGAGGCGAATCGTCGTGTCTATACCATTGGGACTTTGGTGCTGTCCAATTTTGGTATGAAAGAAGATCTTATGATCTTGGGAATTCCGGTGGGAAAATACTTGCAGCTGAGGGATACGGATTTCAGTACGGAACCGCAAAGAAACACAGACGGTTCAATCGTGATCGTGATTGCCACGGATTTGCCCTTAGATTCGCGCCAGCTGCACCGTTTCGCGAAACGCGCTGCTTTTGGTCTGGCAAGGACCGGATCCATTGCCCATCATGGTAGCGGGGATATCGTGATTGCATTCAGCAACGGCAATCGTTTTCTGCACGATCTTGAGAGCGATTTTCAAACGGTACACTTGCTCAGAGAGGACGGATCTTTGATTTCTCAGTGCTTTCGCGCGGTGACAGAAGCCGTGGAGGAATCAATCTTGAACTCCTTGTTTATGGCGGAAACCACTATCGGACGATTGGGACGTACGGTGGAGGCGCTGCCGTTGGAACGCGTGTTGCCGATGATGGAGAAATATCAGAATCAGCAATACTTTTCACGATAATAATGAGAAATCGTTTCTAAAGGGAGCAGACCGTGCAGATGAAAAACAATTTGCAAAGTCCGTCATGGAAAGGATTACGGCAAAGTCGATGTCTGACCGGAAATATTTTATGAATTGGCGAGTCGATTATAGGGAGCCATCGCTATTTCGCATAAATTTCTTCTATTACGGCCATTCGTCCTATCAATCGTCGAGGGTCGACGAGCGATTGAGAAGAAATAGAGAGACTCTTCCAGTGACTCTGAAATAGGTGTGAGAAGAGGCTTAAAACATCGTCCAACTCCCATGTTTCCTGCTGTATCTTTCCGCTCGCGAAAGAATCCAAAATGTTGCCGCAACCAGAAGCATATCAATCAAGACCAGACAAAGAAACATCCACCACCAGAAGATACTGATTTCCCCGGATAATGCCTCTCGAACCAAGTACAAGGCATACGTGACGGGGAAGAAGGCTGCCAACAATTTAGCCCAGAAGGGGAACACAGTGGGCGGAACCCGAACGCCGCCAAACAGGTTCAACATTAGATGGGGATACACGAAGGTCGAAGGCCGTACGATGATGGTTTTGATTTCTTCGTAAGGAAAACGGTACAATGTAGCTTTTTGCGCATAGAGGCCATCTTTTTTCACTAACAACCGCGGGTGGAGTTCACCAAGGGCTTTCTCTGGGCTCCGGGCCAATTTTTCCAGGAAGGTGCGTTCAGCCCGCACCAACCACGGTTCAATGCGCCGCCATTCGGCGTAAAAATAAATCCGATGGTATTCGTCCAGAAAGTTTGCAATCATTCGACGTATGCGTCCAGGGTGTTTCAGGGCTTTCCTTTCGTTTTCGGACAAGGCTTTTTTCCATCCGTCATCGGTATCTGAAAGCCAACTGATAATCGTTGAAAGGGAAAACCGCTGGTTGTAAAGAAGCACCAGAAATTCTGCATCGGGAAGGTTTCGAATATTGTCAATGCCTTCCTGTATCGATCGAGTGGAGATACTTGGCGATTCGGCGTCCATCAGGCTGAGCCATTCATCAGTTATTTCACCATATTCTCTGAGTTGTTTCTTGAATTGATCAGGAAGCTGTTGAAGTGTCTGTTGGGCCCACTCCACTCGATAGGAGTGGTGCTCAGGACGGTGTAGAACGTGCAGACTGGACAGCATCTCAAGATATGCCGAAGTGGCCACGATACTTTTCTTACGTAAGAAGTCTTGCATCTCATCACCTTGATGTATGATTAACTGATTGGTTAATCAAATTTCAGAAATTGGAAAATTGAGATTATTATAGAGGTGAAGGAGAGGGTTGTCAATGGGTCATTAAAGAGAGTCATTGTCTCAAAAGCTTCTTTTTTAAGGAATGGAAGGTATTCCTGCGGTTAGGCCGAATATAAAAATGCATAAAGACTCATCTAGGGGGGATTTAAAGTGATGACGCAAAACAGAGCAGCTGTGGAGTT
>JAGVBM010000246.1 GCA_020059765.1 Bacillota bacterium | reverse complement strand
TTTTTATATTTTCGACATTATTCAGTCTGATTCGACGAAAGTAGACCCTAGAAAATAAAGGGTTTTTTTTGCAAATACTCGAATACAATCGGAAGAAGTGTTATCGGGCTTTCGGAAGGGAGATGATTTCATGGTCAATAAAGTATTAATCGTGGATGATCAGTACGGGATCCGGATTTTACTCAATGAAGTATTGGAAAAAGAAGGATATGAGGTGTATCAGGCTCCAAACGGTCCAATCGCATTGGAGATCGTGAAAAACCACAAGCCGGACTTAGTACTGCTGGACATGAAGATCCCCGGGATGGATGGATTGGAGATTCTGCGTCATATCCGTATTGTCGAGCCCAAACTGAAAGTGATTATGATGACCGCCTATGGTGAACTTGATCTGATCAAAGAAGCGATGGCTTTGGGTGCCTTGACCCATTTTACAAAACCGTTCGATATCGATGAATTGCGAAAGATCGTGAATGCTCAATTGATCGTGCAGGAGGTCGGACATGGAAAAGGTGATCTTGCGGCAGCGAATGGCAGTGCATGACGCGCACTATAGCGGTCAATTGGTAGACGGCGCCCGCATGCTCGGGTTGTTCGGCGATGCGGCGACCGAACTGTTGATCCGGCACGATGGAGATGAAGGATTGTTTGCAGGCTATGAAACAGTGGAATTTAAAGCGCCTGTCTATGCCGGCGATTACGTGGAAGTGCACGCAGCGATCACGCGGGTTGGAAATACGTCCCGCAGCATGGAGTTTTTCGCATACAAAGTGATCCGCGCCAATGTCGATCCGGCTGTTCCTTCCGCCGCTGATGTCCCGGATTCGCCGGAACTGGTCTGTTACGCCAGAGGCACATGTGTGGTGCCGAAAGGCTTGCAAAGGGTGAAACGGTAGTGGAGAAGCTGATTATTACATGTGCGCTGACGGGTGCGGAAACGACGAAACTTGACAATCCCAATCTGCCGGTTACGCCGGATGAAATTGCGCAATCCGCATGGGAGGCGCGGCAGGCAGGCGCATCGATCGTCCATCTGCACGCTCGTTTGGAGGATGGTACTCCCACCCAGGACCAACTGGTATACAAAGCTATAATCGAGAAAATTCGCGCCTCCGGGAACGACGTTATCGTTCAGGTGTCTACCGGCGGTGCGGTTGGGATGAGCGCCGATGAACGGGTTCAGCCTGTCACCCTGCAGCCGGAGATGGCGACCTTGACCACCGGTTCCGTAAACTTCGGCGCGGATGTATTCCTCAACCCTCCGCAAGATATCGAACACTTTGCGAAATTGATGAAATCATACGGGGTATTGCCTGAATTGGAAATTTTCGACGCGGGCATGATAAGGAACGCATTGGTCTTGATCAAGAAAGGGCTCGTTTCGGAACATGCCCCCTTCGATCTGGTGATGGGGGTGCCCGGCGGCATTCCGGGCACGCCGAGAGATTTGTTGTTTTTGGTGGAATCATTGCCGAAAGAGGCAAGATGGTCGGTTGCCGGAATCGGACGGGCCCAGCTGCCCCTGGCCGCCATGGCCATTTTATTGGGCGGAAACGTACGGGTCGGGTTGGAAGACAATGTGTTTTACCAAAAAGGGGTATTGGCGGAAAGCAACGCTCAGCTGGTGGCGAGAGTCGTCCGGTTGGCCGGCGAGTTGGGCCGTGAAATTGCCACCCCCCAGGAAGCTCGGGAAATGCTTGGTCTCAAACCCATATCATGATAAATTGTAGATAGTGATAAAATTAAGTTTGTGATAATATGTACAAGTGAAAGCAGGGAGGGCGCTTAAGCGCTCGTTACATATTTTCCGGGAGGGAATCAGCATGGCTTTTGCATCGTTTAAAGAAATTTTGATTGATGGACTGAAAAACGGATACGCGGTTGGACAATTCAACGTCAACAACCTGGAGTTTCTGCAGGCGATTATTGAAACGGCGGAAGAAGAACGTTCACCCGTGATTCTCGGTGTGTCGGAAGGCGCCATGAAATATATGAACATTGAATATACAGCGGCAATGGCCAAGACGGCTGCTGAAAAAGCAACCGTTCCGGTCATCCTCCATCTCGACCACGGCTCTTCCTTTGAAGTCGTGTTGAAATGCATCCGCGCCGGATTTTCTTCGATCATGATCGATGCCTCCCACTATCCGCTGGAAGAGAACATTGCCAAGACAAAGCAAGTGGTTGATGCTTGCCATGTACTGGGCATCGACGTGGAAGGGGAACTGGGGCGGATTGGCGGAACGGAAGACGACATTTCCGTCGATGAGCGGGATGCCACATTGGCGCGTCCGGACGAAGCGGTCCGTCTGGTGAAGGAAGCAGGTATTGACGCATTGGCGCCGGCAATCGGATCGGCGCATGGACTTTATAAAGGGGTTCCGGTGCTCGCTTTCGATCGGCTGCAAGAAATTCGCGATTTGACCGGAGTGCCGCTGGTGCTGCACGGCGGGTCGGGAATCCCGGATGAAGATATTCGGAAAGCGATATCCCTCGGGGTTTCCAAGATAAACGTAAACACCGAGAACCAAGTGTCCTTTACGAAGAAGATTCGGGAAATCCTGAACAACGACCAGAAAGTATACGATCCGCGCAAATACTTGGGGCCGGCTCGTGAAGCGATTAAGGAAACCGTACGCGAGAAGATTCGTTTGTTCGGGTCCAACAACCGCGCATAACCGGAACAGCGCTTGGACCATCATGCCTTGTGACAAGAGGAGATCGGAAGATGAAATTTTTTATCGATACGGCGAATGTGGATGAGATTCGTTTGGCAAGTGAAATGGGAATTCTGTCCGGAGTGACCACGAATCCGAGCCTTGTGGCGAAAGAAGGCCGGGATTTCATGCAAGTTTTGCAAGAAATCGTCGAGATCGTTGACGGTCCCATCTCTGCCGAGGTGATATCGCTTGATGCAAAAGGGATGGTGGAGGAAGCGGAGCAGTTCATCCGAATCCACGACAACGTTACGATCAAAGTCCCGATGACGGCGGAAGGGTTGAAGGCGGTCAAGGTCTTTTCCGAACGGGGCATCAAAACGAATGTGACGCTGATATTCTCGGCGAACCAAGCACTTTTGGCCGCTCGCGCCGGTGCGACCTTCGTGTCGCCGTTTATCGGAAGACTGGACGACATCTCGCAAGACGGCATCCAGTTGATCCGTGACATTGCGGACATTTTTCAAATCCATGACATCGGCACCGAAATCATCGCAGCGTCGATTCGTCATCCGGTGCATGTGACCCAAGCCGCGTTGGCAGGTGCGCACATCGCGACATGTCCGTATCCGGTGATTGAACAAATGATCAAACATCCTTTGACAGACAAAGGAATCGAACGTTTCCTCGCAGACTGGGGCAAGATGAAGCAATCGTAATACCGCCCAGGCACCCTCCGATGAGGGTGCTTTTCGGTATTTTGAGGAGGGGTAAGCAGTGGCCAACTTGTTTTTTTCCTTCATTCCGTTGATTGCATCACTGGTGTCGCTGGTGTTTGCCTGGAACCTCTGGCGGCAATATCGGGTACACCGGCGGAACAGTCCGCTCCTCTGGGCGGTTTCCATGCTGTTGTACGCGATTGCGGC
>JAGVBM010000239.1 GCA_020059765.1 Bacillota bacterium | reverse complement strand
TGGGCGCTGACTCCGCCGCCGTAAATCCAAGGGATCCCGTGTTTAACGCAAACATCGTTAATCAAAAAGCGAACTTGAAAATTATCAGTGCCGTCCAATACGAGATCCGTGTCAGACAGCAATTGCTCTGCGTTTTGCCAAGTCAGGTCCGCCACTACAGGCTCGACCACAACCCCTGAATTGATCTGCCGCAATTTCTCGGCGGCTGCAGCCGCTTTCGGCAGTCCTTCACGGGCATCCTGTTCGTCGTATAACATCTGTCGCTGCAAATTGCTGGACTCGACGAAATCCCGGTCGATCATCCGAACATATCCGACGCCCGCCCGCACCATGTGATTGGCGAGTACCGTACCAAGGGCGCCCATCCCGACGATGGCGACTCGACTGTGCAGCAGCTTTTGTTGACCGGCTTCCCCGATCGGCTTAAACAAGATCTGTCTGGAATAACGTGTGCGGTCGATGGTCGACACCCCCTTATTCACATTGTATCTGTTGCTGTCATTCCAGCGGATTCGTCATGGGATTCCAAGGACCTTGCTGATGACCTTTCCATTCGGATCCATCTTCCCAGACCTCTTTTTTCCAGATGGGGACGATTTGCTTCAGCCGTTCAATTGCATACCGACCCGCTTCAAATGAGGCTGCCCGGTGCGGAGTGGCAACTGCGATGATGACGGAAGCTTCTTCAATTTCCAATTTGCCGAGGCGATGAACCATCGCTACTTCTGCGCCGGGCCATTTTTCTTCAATTTCAAAAGCGATTTCAGCCATTTTTTTGACTGCCATTTCCGGATAGGCCTCATATTCCAGATGGATGGTACGCTGGCCTTGCGTAAATTCACGAACGGTGCCGACAAAGGTCAAAATCGCTCCGGCATAGGGATTCGACACTTGTTGAATAACAGCATCAGCAGAGAGAGGTTCGGTCGTGACCGCAAACCGCGAATTCGCTCCAGAACCGCCGGATACCGGCGGAATTACGGCAATTTCATCTCCGTCCGAAACGACTGCAGATGCATCAACGTATTCCTGATTGATGGAGAAAAAACTTCTGGCCAACAAATCGGCCGCTTGCGGAAACTCCCGCTGCAGGTTGTCCAACAGTTCCCCAATTGTCGTCGCGGCAGGGAGTTCGATCCTATATTCACGATGCCCGATCGCTTCTGCGACACCGGCGAAAAAACGAATTTTACACGACATCTCAAGTCACCTCGTCAAAAACATATCACAGATGCAGTCAACTTCCAATCAGTTATGATATACTATACACCAAACAAATCCCCTTTTGGGGAAAAATCTCCGAATCTTGCCGCCTAAAGCGAAAGCGCTTGCATTCGTTATGGTTCAAGATCGACAGGGATGCAGGGGAAACGCTGCAATCCTCCCACTTGGAAAGGAGATCGGACATATGGAAGCCATGGTGGCTCAAAACGGAACTCGTTTGTTGACGGACAAGTTTGGCAGGGTGCACGATTATTTGCGAATCTCACTGACAGACAAATGCAACTTGCGCTGTGTATACTGCATGCCGGCGGAAGGGATGCATTTTATGGACAACGACAAGCATTTGTCGTTTGATGAGATTGAAGCGGTCGTGCGAGTTGCGGCCAAGCTGGGGGTCCGTCGTTTGCGTTTAACCGGCGGTGAACCGCTGGTGCGCCCCAATGTGGTTGAATTGATCGGACGTTTGGGGGCAATCCCCGGAATCGAAGATATCGCATTGACAACAAACGGAATATTTCTGGCAAAAAAGGCGGAAGCACTGAAGGAAGCGGGTGTGACGCGAGTCAACATTTCACTGGACTCCCTGCGCCAAGAGCGATTTGCCCAAATCACCCGCGGCGGCGACGTGAGCAAAGTATTGGAAAGTTTGGAAGCGTCGATCCGGGTCGGTTTTCACCCCGTCAAGCTGAACGTGGTGCTGATGAACGATTTCAATCAGGACGAAATCGATGACTTCCTGCGGATGTCTATGGAGCGTGCCATTCACGTACGATTTATTGAATATATGCCCATCGGGCATGATGACAATGGATGGCGAGGGCGCTACCTGCCCCTCGATTCCGTGATGAAACGCTGCGAAGCGCTGGGGTTGACACCGGAACCGGTCGGAGAAGTGTTTGGCAACGGACCGGCGGAATACTTCCGGCTTCCGGGGGCGAAAGGAACTTTCGGCTTGATTCATCCGGTGAGCGATCATTTTTGCGGAAACTGCAACCGATTGCGATTGACTGCAGACGGGAATTTGAAGCCTTGTCTGTTCTGGCAGGATGAGTTTAACGTCCGCCGGGCGATCGGCAACGAACAGGCGTTGGAAAACCTGTTTTTCCGCGCTTTGGACGCAAAACCGGAAAATCATGAAATGGCAAAAGTGCTGTTTGGCGAAGAATTGACCCATGAACCGACGGTTCGCCGCATGTCCCAAATCGGCGGATAAAACGATTGACAGTAAGGAGTCTTCTGAACATGAGCCAAGGATTTACTCATTTTAACGAACAGGGACGGGCCCGCATGGTGGACGTCACGGACAAACAGGTTACCCATCGAACGGCAACCGCCTATGCGCGGATTGTCATGCAGCCGGCAACGCTCGTCATGATCCGGGAAGGAAAAATGGCGAAAGGGGATGTGCTCGCCGTGGCCCAAGTGGCCGGCATTATGGCAGCCAAGAAAACATCTGATTTGATTCCCATGTGCCATCCGTTGCCGTTGACCAAAGTCGACATCCGGTTTGAAGAACGGCCGGAAGCGAATGCGATCGACATTTACGCAACTGCCAAAGTGACCGGCGTAACCGGCGTGGAGATGGAATCCTTGACCGCCGTGTCGGTCGCCGCATTAACCGTCTACGACATGTGCAAAGCGGTTGATAAGGGAATGGTGATTTCCGCCGTCTGTCTGTTA
>JAGVBM010000145.1 GCA_020059765.1 Bacillota bacterium | reverse complement strand
TTCCCTGGGGGCTGCCGTTCTGGCATTGTACGCAGTGGGAGAGATTGACTCTCTGGAACGGATCAAGGATTGGGTCAAGATCACGCACCGTCATGAACCCGACCTGCGGAACACGGAAACCTATTTGCAAATATTCGAGATGTACGAACGTGTGTATCACAAACTAAAAGATGAGTTTGACCTGATGGCCGAGTTTCAAAGAAAGGGCAGCTTTTAAGAACGAGCGGAACAAAAATTCAATGTCCATTGCTCCGGAAAGAAATCCCGGGGCTTTTTTGGTCTACTCCTTTTGTGAACGAGTTGGCGGGCAGGCTACACCTAAAAAAAACACAAAAACATCTAAAAACGCCCTACTTACAAAATTTTTAGACAATAACTACAATTATTATGACAGCGCTTTCATGAGAGGGGGGATCATATGAAAACGACAAAAAAATTGGCGCTCGCAATTGATTCCCTTTTTGAGAGCATAGCTCTCATTGGGCTTCTGTCAATGGTAATTATTGTGACGGTCCAGGTTATGACACGAAAATTGTTGAATTTCGTGTTTTTCTGGTCTGAAGAGATTACGTTGCTGCTGCTGGTTTGGTTCGCATTTATGGGGATCGCTATAGGATTTCGTGAAAAAATTCATATGGGTATCGATTCATTCACTAATTTCCTGCCTAAAAAGGTGAACAAAATTTTGGACAAGGTGATTGATGCAAGTATTTTCGCCTTTGGTCTGTATTTGGTGGTTCAGGGCTGGGAATTTACGGTTGCGATGAATGATTCGACTTTGCCAGCCACCAAGCTCCCGAATAGTGTGGGATACGCGGTGATGCCAGTCACGGGTGTCATGATTTGTATTTATTCATTGCTTCAATTTTTCGATATAGATACCCGACGGCACAGGAATTTGGAGGAGGGCAATTAACTTGGATACGAACACCATTGCAATCGTGATTTTGATCAGCAGCTTTGTTCTCCTCATAATGTTGCGGTTTCCAATCGCACTCGCCCTCGTGGCATCCACTTTACTCACGGTTTTTTATTTGGACGTTCCCCTGCCGGTAATTGGCCAACAAATGATTAATGGAATGAATTCCTTTTCCTTACTGGCGATTCCATTCTTTATTTTAACGGGACAAATCATGAGTGAAGGCGGATTGGCACTTCGGCTTATTAATCTGGCAAACCTGTTCGTTGGACGCATTCGAGGGGGACTGGCACTCGTCAACTCGGTGGCGTGCATGTTTTTTGGCAATATTTCCGGATCGGCCGTGGCTGATGCTTCATCGGTTGGTTCGATTATGATACCCATGATGAAGAAGAAGGGATATGACGCAGACTACTCGGTGGGTGTGACGATCTCTTCGGCTATTCAAGGGGTAGTCGTACCGCCAAGTCATAACCTGGTTCTCTATTCCTTGGCGGCTGGAGGAATATCGGTGGCCAGTCTGTTTCTGGCGGGTATAATTCCTGGACTTATCATGCTCATATCATTGATGATTACGGGATATATCATTGCCGTTAAAAGAGGCTATGCAAAAGGAGAGCCGGTTGAACGAAAAGAAATTCCCGGAATTCTCCTGCACGGGTTCTTATCCTTTACTCCCGCCATTATCATCTTGGGAGGCATTGTTTCGGGTTGGTTCACCGCGACCGAATCCGGGGCGCTTGCAACACTCTATTCCTTTATCCTTGCGTTTCTTATCTATCGGGAAGTTCCTGTAAGCAGAATGTGGATGATTCTGAAGAGAACCTTCAGAACTGTTTCGATGGTGTTTTTCCTGATTGCGGCCTCCGCCGCTTTTGGATGGGTGTTGGCTTACTTGAAGATTCCGTCGATGGTGACGGATCTTTTCCTCGGCATCTCCGATAACCCGCTTATTATATTGTTTATCATTAACGTATTGTTGTTGTTATTGGGTGCCCCGATGGATATGGCACCGATGATTCTGATCATGACGCCGATCCTGCTGCCGGTTGCCGCAAATTTGGGAATGGATCCTGTGCATTTCGGGATTGTGCTGATTCTGAACGCTGGGATAGGGTTACTGACACCGCCGGTAGGAACCGTGTTGTTTGTCGGGTGCGCAATAGGAAAGGTGTCAATCCAACAAGGAACCAAAGCGATGATGCCTTTCTTTTACGCGTTATTAATTGTGTTGCTTCTGATCACTTATGTTCCAGAGGTGGTGATGTGGTTGCCGAATTTGGTCCTTAAGTAATCTGCAAGTCAATCTTAAAGGGGGATCACTATGAAAAAAGGCAAAATTGCAATGGGAGTTATGGTTTCCGCATTGTTGGCCGGCACCCTTTTGACAGGTTGCGGCAAAGATGCCTCAAACAATACCTCTGCCGGGGAGAAAGACGCAAAATATACATTCCGCTTGGCTGAAACGCATCCGCCGGATTATCCGACCACAATCGGCGACAAGAAATTTGCCGAATTGGTGAATGAGCGTACAAACGGACGTATTAAGATCGATGTTTTTCCATCCTCGCAATTGGGTGAAGAAAAAGCGGTCATTGAACAAGTGCAGTTGGGAGCGATTGAATTTACACGCGTAAACGCCAGCCCGTTGGCTGAGTTTAACAAACAATTCTCTGTTCTCAGCTTGCCTTATGTATTTGATAGTGACAAACATCTTTGGAGTTTCCTGGAAGGCGAAATGGGGAACAAAATGTTGGACAATCTGGAAACTTCGAAAATGAAAGGTCTGGCTTACTATGATTCAGGCGCTCGAAGCTTTTATTCGCGAAAACCGCTCAAGAGCATGAGTGATCTGAAAGGGCTGAAGATTCGTGTTCAACAAAGCAAAGTGAACATTGATTTGATTTCTGCTCTTGGTGCCAGTGCAACCCCAATGCCTTACGGAGAAGTATTCAGCGCACTGCAAACGGGTGTGATTGATGCG
>JAGVBM010000182.1 GCA_020059765.1 Bacillota bacterium | reverse complement strand
GAAAGAATTGGCAAAGCGGAATATTGCCGCTTTTGAAGCGAGCGACGCGGATTGGATTGTCAATAATGCGGGTGGCTGCGGCGCCATGCTGAACGAGTACGATCATTTGCTGGCGGATGATCCCATATGGAGAGAGCGGGCCAAAGGGTTTGCCGACAAGAGCAGGGATATAAGCGTCATCTTGGCCGAATTGGGAACACTGCCCCTGCGTAAACCGATCCCGCTTCGCGTAACGTATCAAGATTCCTGCCATTTGCGGAATGTGCAGCAGGTGACCTCGCAACCGCGCGACTTGCTGCGTGGAATTCCGGGGGTCGAGTTGGCGGAATTGCCGGGTGCCGACAGCTGTTGCGGATCGGCAGGGATTTACAGCCTGGTTCAGTATGAGACTTCGATGAAAGTGTTGGATGATAAAATGAAGACGGTGGAGTCGACCCAGGCGGCCGTCATCGCAACGAGCAATCCGGGCTGTTTGCTGCAGATGCGGATGGGCATCCGACGGGAAGGGCTGGAAGGCAAAATAAAGGCGGTGCATTTGGTCGACTTGCTGCATGAGGCGTGCGATTTGTGAGGATGAGGACCATACCGAAAAGGGGATGAGCGCATGAAGGAATTGAAAGGCATTTCCGTCATTTCCTTAACTCCGTTTGACGAGGCGGGGGAAGTGGATGTACCCAGTCTGCAGAGTCTGAGCGAGTTTTACCTGCAATCGGGTGTCCATGGCATGACCATCTTGGGCATCATGGGGGAAGCCAACAAACTGACGGAAGCGGAACGGCAGACGGTGATCGAAACGGTCATCGGCCAAGTGAAGGGCCGGGTGCCGGTGGTTGTCGGCTGTTCGGCGACGGGCACCCATCAATCGGTTCATTTTGCACGTCTTGCCGCACAAGCGGGGGCGGATGCGATTATGCTTGCCCCGCCCACAAACTTGAAGAATCTGGATCTGGTGTTTGAGCATTACATGCATGTGGCGAAAGCAACCGATCTGCCGCTGGTGGTGCAGGACGAACCGAGCACGACCGGTGTCATGCTGCCGCCTGCTTTTTTCGGGCGGGTGGCCCGCGAGATTGATACTGCGAAGTACGTAAAACTGGAGGAAGCGCCAACCACCGTTAAAATCACCAGAATCCTGGAAGAGTCCGGCGGCAAATTCGGATTATTTGGCGGATTGGGCGGCATGTATTTTTACGAAGAATTGGACCGGGGCGCCATCGGAATCATGACCGGGTTTGCCTATCCGGACATTCTGGTGGAAGTCTACCGCTTATTTCAGGCGGGGCAAAAGCAAGCGGCGAGAGAGTATTTCAACCGCTATCTGCCGCTGATTCGATTTGAAGCGCAGCTAGGTGTGGGTGGAGTTGCCATCCGCAAGCAAATCTACAAAATGCGTGGGGTGATCCAGTCGGCCTATGTTCGACCGCCGGCTGCCCGCGTCGATTCCCGCACCTTTGAAGAATTGAATGAGTTGATCGGTTTCCTGGGATTGAACCGTGCGTAGGGGTTGCATGTTGCGAGCGTTTTGACTAAGGATGAGGGTATAAGGAGGTTTTCGGAATGGATCTGGCTCTGCAAGGAAAATCGGTTTTGCTGACAGCCGCCAGCAAGGGGCTCGGCAAAGCGAGCGCGTTGGAATTCGCACGGGAAGGAGCCATTGTGACGATTGCCAGCCGCGACTTGGCGGAACTGCAAAGAGCGGCTGCCGAGATTGAAGCGGCCACCGGCCAAAAGGTAACCATTATACAGGCGGATGTAACGAAGGAAACGGATGTTCAAAAAGCGGTGCAAGCGGCTGTGGAAAGCGGCGGCGGGCTCGATGTGCTGGTGACGAATGCGGGAGGACCGCCGGGCGGCGGATTTGACAATTTTGACGATCAGGCGTGGATTCGCGCTTTTGAGTTGAATCTGTTGAGCGTGATCCGTTTGATCAGGGAAAGCCTCCCCCATATGCGGGCCAAAGGGGCGGGACGAATCGTCAACCTGACCTCCTCGTCGATCAAGCAGCCGATTCAGGGACTGATCCTGTCCAATACGTACCGTGCAGGCGTGAACGCATTGACCAAAAGCTTGTCCATTGAACTGGCAGCGGACAACATTCTAGTGAACACCGTGGCTCCCGGCCGGATTGCGACCGATCGGGTTGCCGAATTGGACGCCAAGAAAGCGCAAAGCAAAGGTGTTTCGGTGGCAGACGTGCAGGCGGAATCGATCGCCCAGATCCCGCTCGGCCGCTACGGAGTGCCGGAGGAGTTCGGCAAAGCGGTTGTGTTCCTGGGTTCGTATGCCAACACGTATATCACAGGACAAGCGCTGCTGGTGGACGGCGGCATGGTAAAAGCGCTGTAGGAAGGAATTCTTGATTCGGAGCTCGAATCATAGAATAGAGTTTTTTTCAACCTGGATCGAAGCGGAGATGGATACCATGAACACCATGCGCAATATCTATTGTGTGGGCCGGAATTACCGTCTGCATGCGGAAGAATTGGGCAATGCGGTGCCGACCTCGCCTTTTCTCTTCTCGAAACCTACTCATGCCTTGGTGGTGGCGGAAGGACAGGAGATTCGGCTGCCGGGAGAGCGGGGAGAAGTGCATTACGAAGCGGAATTTGTCGTGCATCTGGCACGTCCTTATGAAAAAGGGATGCGGCTGGATGAGTTGATTGACCGGTTCGCACTGGGCATAGATTTCACTTTGCGGGATGTGCAAAGCGAATTGAAGAAAAAAGGCCATCCCTGGCTGTTGGCAAAAGGATTCCCGAATTCTGCGGTGATTACCGGATTTCGCGAATTTCCGGGAGAGGATGCCTGCAAGCAGGTCGATTTTTCCCTCAACATTAACGGACAGCAGGTGCAGCGGGGAAATATCAGCGACATGCTGTTTGATCTTTCCACCATTGTGGCGTTTGCGGCGGATCATTTCGGATTGGGCGCTGGCGACCTGATTTATACGGGAACGCCCGCCGGAGTGGGTCCCGTCAAAGACGGCGACAAACTGGAACTGCTTTGGGGAGAGGACCTGTTGGGAGACTGCACAATCAAGCTTGGATAATGATCAGGGCACGGTACTGGGAGGAGATCCGTACCGTGCTTTCTGCATGAAAAAAGTAGGTGCAAAACGATGGATGCGTCGACATATCTTGCAAAATGGACTCACAGGAAGTCATCCGTCCAGAGCAAGTTGATTCTCGCGATGAGCGCGGTATACATAGTTCAGTTTTTTGCTCATTCCTTTGTCTTGGATCGGGTTTTGTTTGCCGTTGCGTCGGTCGTGTTCCTGATCAGCTTGCCGCAAGCGAAAACGATGGCCAGGTGGTTCGGAGTCGGGATGTTTGCTGTCGGATTGATTCTGACCGGCATGAAAGGAAATTTCTTGGAAGATGCGATTCGCGGCATGACGGCCAATTTGCCGCTCCTGATCCTGGTGATTCTCGTTCCCCTGATGTCCATTCCCT
>JAGVBM010000196.1 GCA_020059765.1 Bacillota bacterium | reverse complement strand
TTCAAACCGGAGGTGCTAAGAGAATATCGGCAGAATAAATTTTTTGCACTTGTCCCTGCTCGTCGCGCAGAACCAGCGCTCCCATCTCATCAATGTCGACCGCTATTCCCTTGATTACCCCACGTGGCGTTTGCGCCACAACCTGCTTGCCAATTGTGACGCTTTGCCGTTTCCATAGTTCGCGAATCGGAGCAAACCCTCCCTCTCTCAAGAAAAGGTCGTAGAGGACTTCAAACTGTTCCAAAATCCGTTGCGCCGCAGCCGCGCGCTGCAATCTTTGACCTGTGACCATCCGCAAGGAAGTGGCCCGATCCTGCAATTCCAATGGAAAATCGTGCAACTCCTGATTGACGTTGACTCCGATGCCTACAATCACCGAATTGATTTCTTCCGATTCCATATTCATCTCCGTCAGGATGCCGCACACTTTCCGATCCTCGAACAATATATCGTTCGGCCATTTGATTCCCGCCTTCTGACCGACAATCTCCGTCAGGGCAAGACTGACGGCAACCGCTGCCACCAAGGTAAGCTGCGGAGCTTGTGCCATGGGCAGTTCAGGACGCAGGATCAGACTCATCCAAATTCCCGTTCCGCCTGGAGAATACCAAGCCCGTCCACGTCTGCCTTTGCCTCCCGTTTGCTGATCGGCGATTACCAATGTCCCCTCCGGTTCTCCCTCGTCCGCCAATTTGGCGGCAATGACATTGGTGGATCCAGTATTTTTCAAATCGACTACATATTGACCGAATCGTCGTGTTTGCAATCCATTGCGAATCTCAGAGCCTGTTACCAGGTCGGGCACTGCCAGCAATCTATAGCCCCGATTGCGAACCCCTTCGATTTGATACCCGTCTTCCTGCAAATCTTTGATGTGTTTCCAGATGGCAGTACGGGACACGGCAAACCGTTTGCAAAGTTCTTCTCCAGACATATATTTGTCAGAATGCTGCCGCAACAATTCCAATATCTGTTCTTTCATAGCATCTACCTGCCATCATCTTGTCTAGGATTTGATTCTTGCCTTCGGTATTCAACGGCCGCCTGCGCAAGCAGCGCTTCACGTGAGCAAAGCGCGGGTTCCCGCAGCACAGCCTGCACCAGTCTATCCAATAACTGTCCAACAACCGGTCCCGGCGGGATGTTCAATTTGTCAATCAAGTCCTGACCTGACACAGGCAATTCGGCTGACGACCATAAAGGCTGGACGGCAGACGCTTGATGAAAGCGGGCGATCAAGGCATCTTCCCGTTCAGGATGAGCTCTGCCGACGACTTGCAACGCGCGAAAAACCGGATCCTGTCCGTACTGAAACAGGTAAGCCGCCCAAGTTGCTTCCGTCCAGGCTAGCGGGTCTGTCTCAGGAATCGCTTCCATGATCGCCAGAACCGAGCGAATCAGCGCTTTTGATTGACGTAGGTCCCGCAATACGCTGGCAGCAACGTGTCGATCAATCCCCAATCGCCAAAAGAGGGCTGCCTGACGAATGTCAGCCTGTTCGCTTAGTCGATTGGAGCAGTCTCCCGCCCGCAACCAGATTTCTGTGTCAATCTCCTGCAAGCGGGGAAAGATGGAGCCCAGCAAAGTGGAACGGATCAACCATTGCATACCGGTCTTTACGTCGGAAAGCAAGATTTTGTTCCATTCATCGCGGATCCGTTCCCGTGAAATCATGATCATTCGGTCCGCATACAAACAAATGGCTTCCCAGGTTGACGATTCGATCTGCCCATCCAATACAGTTGCCAAGCGAATCCCCCGCAGCATCCGAAGCGCATCTTCCTGAAAGCGCTCCGCAGGGTTACCGACCGTCCGGATTCGTCGTTCCAGCAGGTCCGATTTCCCATAGAACGGATCATAGACCTTTCCTTGACGATCCATCGCTATGGCGTTGATCGTAAAATCGCGACGGGCAAGATCTTTTTCCAAACTTGCGATAAACTCCACTTCCTCCGGGCGTCTCGCATCCCGGTATCCTTTTTCCCGCCGATAGGTTGTAACCTCAATCCGTTCTCCGTTTTGCAGAACACTGACCGTTCCGTGTCGGATTCCGGTGGGAATCGTTCGGGAAAAGATTGACTGCACCTCTTCCGGCAGCGCGTTTGTTGCTATATCATAATCATTTGGGGTCTTTCCCAAAAGCATATCTCGCACACAACCGCCTACCAAATACGCTTCAAATCCTACATTTTCCAGATTGTGCAGAACTGTCCAAACCGCATCCAACCGTTTGATGGAATCTAGGATTGCTTCGTTTCTCTCCATCCGAAATCGCCACGCTCCAATGCTCGTACTAATATCTCTGCAGTTCCCATATTGGTGGCAACCGGTATTTGATGGACGTCGCACAATCTTAGCAGTGCAATAATATCAGGTTCATGCGGCTGGGCCATTAACGGGTCGCGAAAAAAAATCACCAGATCCATTTGATTATCTGCGATTTTGGCCCCGATTTGTTGATCGCCACCAAGCGGTCCCGATTGAAAACGATGAACACCAAGTCCGGTTGCTTCCTGGATGCGCAACCCGGTCGTTCCCGTTGTAAACAGATTTGCTTTGGCAAAAATATGGCGATAGGCGGTTACAAAGTTGACCAGACTGTCCTTTTTCCGGTCATGCGCGATTAATGCAATGTTCATGTTCCTTCATCCCCTGTCGGTCTAATCGATCACATTCTCCAATCCGTAGACAAGTCCGGTCAACTCCATTACCTTCTTGGCAGCCAGTGTAACGCCAGGCATGAACGATTCGCGATGAATCGAATCATGACGGATGGACAATGTTTGGCCCACTCCGCCAAAAATAACTTCTTGATGCGCCACATATCCGGGAAGACGAACAGAGTGAATGCGCATCCCCTCATAATCGGCTCCCCGTGCACCCGCCCACTTCTCTTCTTCAGAAGGGTGACCCTGTCGCAACCGTTCTCTTTCTTTCGCAATCATTTCCGCCGTTTTCACCGCTGTTCCGGAAGGAGCGTCCAATTTTTGGTCATGATGCATTTCAATGATCTCCACTTGCGGCATGTAACGAGCCGCTTGCGCGGCAAACTTCATCATCAGGATGGCGCCGATGGCAAAATTCGGCGCCACAATCCCGCCAATTTCTTTTTCCCGCAACAATTGGTCCCAAGCATGCAGATCTTTCTGCGGAATGCCTGTCGTCCCGACAACAGGCCGCACTCCGTATTCAATTGCTTTGTAAACATTCTCGACCACAACTGAAGGATTGGTAAAGTCAATGATCACATCCGCCTGGGAAGACACCAGAGTTTCTCCCAATTCAGTTGAAAAAGTTACTCCAGTATCCTCAATTCCGATTACGCTGCCGACCTCAACTCCCTCGTGCGAACGGTCAACCGCCCCTACCAGTGTCAGTTCAGGCTCTTTTACTACAGCTTTGATCACTTCTTGTCCCATTCGTCCCAGCGCCCCTACCACTACGATTCTGATGGAGGATTTTGTTTCTGTCATATATTTCACTCCTTCTATTTGTTGTGCCACTGGTGGTTGTGACTCTGTTGTCAATCCTCGATTACTTGCTCCTCGGTTTGCTTGTCGACCGGGTCCCTCTTCCGTGTCCAGCGATTGGCATCCCTTGTTTGAAATTTTTCCATGACGGTGCGGTGCGCGTCTTCCATGTCGATCTCCAGTGTGTTGGCCAAGCAGGTGAGGCAGTACAATACATCGCCGATTTCTTCTTTAATGCTGCCAAGGGGTTCCGTTGCTTTTTTCTTTTTTTCCCCAAACCCATGGTTGACTTCGCGGGCCAATTCACCCAACTCTTCCGTCAATCGGACGATCAGGCTCATCGGCGGAAAATATCCTTCCTTGAATTGCGATATGTAGTCGTCGACTTCACGCTGCATGGCGGCCAGAGTTAATTTTTTCATTCGCGGATTCCTCCTCAAGCTTGTACCATCATTCCACCACAACAAGCAAGAATAAACAAGCCCAATCAGAATATGAATGTACGGAACGGGTAGTCCAGCATCAATGAATGATAAAAGGAGTTGTGGCATATGTCCGGAACACACAAACGTTCTACGACAACTGCTTTGGCGTTTGTTGTCGTATTTCTCACCCTCTCGCTTGTTTTGTTCCCCGAGCAGGGTTTTGAAGCCGGTATCTCCGGCCTGAAATTATTCTGGGACGTTGTGTTCCCCTCCCTGTTGCCGTTCTTTATTCTATCCGAACTGATGCTCGGAGTGGGTGTTGTCCACGCTCTCGGCGTCTTGCTTGAACCATTGATGCGTCCATTGTTCAGCGTCCCGGGTGTAGGTGCATTTGCGCTCTCAATGGGATTGGCCGCAGGGTATCCGATGGATGCGGTCATTACTTCCAAATTCAGGAAAAACAAAATGTGCAGCCGTATCGAAGGAGAACGGTTGTTGGCCTTTACCAACACGGCAGATCCTTTGTTCATGTTCGGAGCCGTCGCAGTCGGAATGTTCCGCAATGCCGGAATCGGGATTTTACTGGCCATTGCCCACTACATAGGAGCATTGTTAGTCGGAATTCTGTTCAAACTCTATGGCCGCGGCAAGGAAGAACCGGAGCAAAACACCGTCCCGCTGCTCCGAGGGAACCTGTTTGTGCGAGCTTATAAAGAAATGATTCGCGCCCGCGAAGAAGATGGCCGTCCCTTCGGCAAGCTCTTGGGCGATGCGGTTAATGACTCGATTAAGACAATTTTTATGATTGGCGGGTTCATCGTATTTTTTGCCGTGCTGATCAAGGTTTTGATCTTGGTTGGATTTGTTTCACTGCTGGCGTTGCCGCTGTCTTTTCTTTTTCAGGCGATGGGAATCGATCTTTCCTTGGTTGGCCCGTTCGTAGCCGGAATCTTTGAAATTGACATCGGTTCCGCCCAAGCGGCTGTCACCCAGGCACCCTTAATGGAACAATTGGTCATCGTTTCGTTCATTATAGCCTGGAGCGGGTTATCAGTTCACGCACAAGTTGCATCCGTATTGACCGGAACGGACATACGATTTCCTCCGTATCTGCTCGCCCGCTTGTTGCACGCCATACTTTCCGGGCTCTTCGCCGTCATCCTCTTCTACTGGGGAATCGGCAACAGTGCTGCCAATGTCATGGCCCCTTTTGCACCTTCAACAGTGGCCGTGTCAATGGCAGAACCCACCGCCTGGGCCAAGTGGCTGACCTCGCTTAACGCACTAAAAAATTGGCTGTTCCTGATCGGAGGCCTCACCCTATTCTCCGTGACACTATATTTGGCGCGACGATTGCGCATTGTGTTCTTCCGAACCCGGATGAACCACAAATAATACAATGCCCTGTTTGCAGGGGCGTTTCTTAGTCGATAGGAGTTTATAAATTTTCTCCTATCGACATAAGAGCAACAAAGGCCTCGCCTGCGCCTAAAGGCTTGGCGAAACCAGGTTTTCTTTACAAAGGAGGGTTCCATCATTCTCATGCAGCGTGTCCGTCAAGCATTGCAGGTTGGTTTTACCTATATCGGGACAGTTGTCGGTGCAGGTTTCGCCTCCGGGCAAGAGATCCTAAAATTTTTCACCTTGTTCGGGGAGTATTCCACCGCGGCCATACTGGTTAGCACCCTGTTATTTGCTTGGGTGGGGAATCGGATCTTGCTCTTGGGTGCCCGACTGCGCGCAAACTCCTATCGTCAATTAACCGCTTATTTGTTTGGCGAGAGATTGGCTGCGGTCATAGATCTGTTCATGCTGATCATGCTGTTTGGGGTAACTGTCGCTATGTTGGCGGGTGTCGGAGCCCTGTTCCAAGAACACCTGAAAATCCCCTTTCAGATCGGGGTATTGTTGACCATGATTCTCACCTACTTCACAATTTTGCGAGGGATGAACGGTATCTTGACCGCCAATTCGATTATTGTACCGATGATGATTGCGCTGATCAGTTTTATCTGCCTCAAGACCCTCTTTGAGACTTCGCATCCGCTGCCCCGGATCCCCGCATCACCATCATGGTCATGGTTGGCTTCCGCCGTCTCGTACGCAGCGTTTAACGCAGGACTTGCGGTTTCCGTTCTCGTTCCCCTTGGGAACGAAATTCAGGACAAGAGATCCTTGATTGCCGGTGGGTTGATCGGAGCAACAGGCCTAGGCGGCATGCTGCTCGCAGCCAATTACGCCATGTCCGTACGTATGCCGGAAATTCTCGATTATCAAGTCCCGATGGCGTTTATTACTTCCACATACGGACCCGTTCTACAAGTCTTATTTATCGTGGTATTATGGGGGGAAATCTTCAGTACGTTGATCGCCAATGTATTTGGGATCAGCAGTCAATTGTCGGATCCGCTGCAAACTGCATCGGGATCATTGGTCACGGTCTCGATACTCACTTCCGCTTTCTTCGCCAGTCAAATCGGATTCAAAAACATCGTGGCCTATTTGTATCCGATCTTCGGATATATCAGTTTTTTGCTGCTGATTATGTTGATCTGGCCGCGTTCTTCCCTGAAACCACCGGTAAAATGAGCCAGCCTTGCCGGCAAGATTTTAGGGGCAAACGGATTTGTTGTCCAGACTCTTTCTAATGTGGTAAGCTAATACCGAAATCAACCGCACTGGCGAACCGGTGCTCTTTTTATATAGCGTGAAGAGGAGGGCTTACGAATCGAGCAAACCGTCCTGAATCTCATCAGTGTGTATGGCTACATTGCCTTGTTTTTAAGCCTTGTCCTCGGAATTGTCGGTCTGCCGATTCCCGATGAAGTGATTATGACATATGTAGGCTTCCTTGTTTCAAAAGGACGGTTGATGTTTGCGGGTGCCCTGCTCGTTTCGTTTCTCGGATCGGTTGTCGGGATGTCAATCTCCTATGCCTTGGGACGGTATTTCGGTCTTGGCTGGTTGTTAAAGTACGGCAAGCGCGTCGGAATCCGGCGGCGTCATTTGCGTACCGTTCAGTCGTGGTACGCCAAGTATGGGCCGTTTGTCTTGGTCATCGGTTACTTTATTCCCGGTATACGCCATGTGACCGCTTTCTCCGCCGGGATGAGCCGCATGCGTTTGGCATCTTTTGTTCTGTACGCCTATACGGGCGGGATGATTTGGGCATTCACGTTCATTTCGCTCGGCCGCTTGTTAGGAGAACATTGGGAGCTTCTTTTTGAGTTTCTTCATCATTACGGGAAATGGATTCTGATTGGAGCTTTACCGATTGCCGGGTTATTTTTTTGGATCCGGTTACGCCAACTTCGCAAAGATTGAAAGCGGGAAGGAAATGTTGTCATGCGCGAACTGCAGAACTGGATTGGCATCACAATGGGAGCCGCCATCCTCTCTTTTGGCATCAACAATTTTATTATTGCCAACGAACTGGCGGAGGGAGGATTTTTCGGCATTTCCCTGCTTTTGTATTATTTGTTCGAATTGAAATTCGGTTATACGTTTATGATCTTGAATATCCCGTTGTTTTACATCGGATATCGAATGTTTGGAAGAGACTTCTTGGTCAAGACTTTCGTCGGGGTTTTTCTCGTTTCTCTATTTTCATTGATCATTCCAGGCAATATTGCCCCTTCCGTTCCTGAGGACAAGCTGTTGGCCGCACTCTACGGAGGCGTCGTAAACGGGATCGGTCTAGGGCTCATCTTTCGTTTTGGCGCGACAACGGGAGGTTCGGATATTATCGCCCGAATCGTCAATTTCAAATGGGGGTACTCCATCGGCAGGACCTTGTTTGCCATTGACATTTTGGTCATCTCGATCATTGCCGTCATTGCAGGTACGAAAATCGCCATGTACTCGTTGGTTGCCCTGTTTATCGCCGCAAAAGTGATCGATGTCGTCATCGAAGGCGTATCCACCAGCCGATCGGCAATGATTATTTCCGATCATACACTGCAAATTGCGCAAGTCATTCAGGACGAGCTGGGACGAGGCACCACCCTGCTGCGAGGGCGTGGCGGTTATACAGGACAAGCAAAAGAGGTATTGTACTGCGTGGTTTCCCGAGAGGAAATTTTACGTGTTCAACAAATCGTCCATGACGCGGATCCCAATGCGTTTGTGATTGTATCCGACGTAAACGATGTACTCGGAGAAGGTTTCGCTCCGTTAAATAAACATACGCCAAATGGGCAAAAGAAAAAAACACCCTGACAGAATCATCCATCAGAATTTGCGCATGCGCCTGTATATCAAAAACCCGCTGGAAGCAACCAAAAATGCCGCGATCCACCAGGATCGCAGATCCATGTTGGGAATTTCCTTTTGCATTTCCAGCCTCTCTTCGTCATCTGCTTCGTCTGCAATCTTCTGCAAAGTCAACCGGTATTGACGTACCGGTTCCCGGATCGATTCAAACATGGCCGAATCTTGCGACAGTTGCTGCTCCATAAAGGAAGAAGCGGACTGCAGCAGATTCACCTGCGATGGATCAGCCTTCAACAGCAGTACAATCCCGATTTCTCGCTGCTTTCGAATCATCGATTGCAAGTATCGGCGGCTTGTTTGCAGTTCTTGACGTTCGATGGCTTGTTCCAACCTCACCGATTCATTGATCATCTCCTTCGCTACTGAACGCCAACTGCCGGGTGCCTTGTCGGACAGTGCTTCGAAAGCGTACGACAGCCGCTGGATCCTTTCTTCGGCCAGTTGTTTGTCGGGGGGGCGGAGTGATGCAAATTGCAGCTTCAACCCGTGCAATTCGGAGGAAAGGGCATGTAGTCCTTCAAGAGATGGAAGCGATTTGCTCAGATCCTGACTGAGGAAACGATCAATCAACCCGTCGATCTGTTCTTTCACGACAATGGGATCTGCATCTTTTTGCAAAAGGGTCTGAATGTGCAGAGCGGTATGATACAAATCCTCCATGGTCGCCGATGCGGTACTTGCAAAAACCGATCCGGCTGCTGTTTCCGTCCTTTTTTCCGGCAAAACATCGGGACTCCCCCCAAAAATGACAACGATAATAACAAACAGGAATTCGAGAAACAGCTTTCGATTTGAATTCAATCGACCGACCGTCAGTGCAAACAGTGATCCCCCTCGCCCTCTCCACATAAAAAATCTCCCCCTACTTTACCTTATGGGGAGACTTTCTGAATTAGACATGCCGTAGTCAACAAATCCTATTAAACAAGTCGCATTATTTCAAATGTCTTCGCCTGATGAACAGCGTCAACAGAATCGTAAACAGGCTCAATCCTACCGTAAACCACTTGACTTCCGTCAAAAAACGGTCGTCTTCCAGCCAAGGATGAACATGATAAGCATAATCGAAAAAATCGTTCAGCAACAGCCATGCCGCCCCAATCCATACGTGCTTCCCCTGAAATCGGTAGGCAAAATTATACAGCAGCACCTCCATAGCCATTCCCGCATGGGAAACGATTAACATGAAATTCGCGGGAAGGATATACCCGTCGTCAAGTCCATACATAATCAACACCGCTACGGCCCACATCCCATATTTAAAGGATGTCATGACCGCCATCATTTCAATGACCGGTGAAGATTTGCGGTATAGCCATAACAGCAAAACGATCGTAAAAAACAAAGAAGAAGTGGGAGAATCGGGCACAAACGGCAGCAGCCATTTCGGGCTTTCGATCAATTGCTGTTTATACCAATAGTAGCCGTAGATCGTACCTGTAAAATTCACCCAAAACAACAGCCATAAAAACTTTCGATCCCATAAGATTTCACGAATAAAGCGCCAATCAAACACCCTTGTTCCACCCTTCGTCTAAAAGAAAACTGGCCCAGAAGGCCAGTTTGTGAATTCTTACTTTTGTTGCTGTTTGCCAAGCCATTCGGCAACTTTTTTGGTATCGTCGCCTTGGACGATTCCAGGCGGCATGGCGCCCCGGCCTTTAGTAATGATTTCTTCGATCTGCTCCGGTTTCAGCTTGTTGCCGACACCTAACAGGGAGGGACCGACTTGCCCTTTCAATTCCGCACCGTGACAAGTTGCGCAACTTTGCGAGAAGATCTTTGCTCCCGGATCGCTGGGAGCAACGATCGCTGTGTCTTTGACAGCCGGCGCTTTCGGTTTCGGCGGATTCTTCGCCAATGCATGCTTATGTTGCTCATCCGCTTCATATGTAAGCCATGCCATGAAAATCAAGGACAGTATCATGGCACCTGTCGGGATCAGGCGTTTGAAAGGATGACGAGTTTTGCTGCGATCGATCCACGGAACCAAAAGCAACAATGCTACGGCAAGTCCTGGTACCACTACTGTTCCCAGCCAGACGACTTGTCCCGGAACATACTTCAGCAATTGGTACAAGAACAGGAAGTACCAGTCAGGAACCGGAATAAAGGATGTGTCCTGCGGATCCGCCACCGCTTCCAGATCAACCGGATTAAACAAAATCCACATAATGAAAGCAACCAGAAAAACTGAACCAACAATCCACTCTTTCAACAAAAAATTTGGGAAAAACGGCTCTGTCCCGTCAATTTTCAAGCCTTTCGGTTTTCGATAACGAGGCACGCCAGGAATACGCTCTTTGTTCGAATGATCAGCCATAACAGGAACCTCCTTTAAAATTTGTCGGGATGAGTCTTATAGCGGGCCGGAAATACCTTGTTTCCGGATCATAAAGAAATGCAATCCCAACAGCACGAGGAGGGCTGCAGGCAAGAAAAATACATGGATGGCGAAGAAACGAGTCAATGTCAGCGCCCCCAAGTCAGCTCCGCCTACCAACAGGATACGGATATAAGGACCGACAACCGGAACGGACGCCGCAATGTTCGCCCCTACCTGGGTAGCCCAATATGCTTTTTGGTCCCACGGCAGCAAGTAGCCGGTGAATCCGAATCCCATGACAACCATGAAAATCAAAACGCCAACGACCCAGTTGAGTTCACGCGGAGCTTTGTAAGAACCTGTGAAAAATACCCGAAGCATATGTAAGAACATCATGATAATCACAAGACTGGCTCCCCAGAAATGCATTCCGCGAACTATTTGTCCTAGCAACACTTCATCCGTGATGTATTTCACGGAGTTGTAAGCGTTCACAATATCCGGCACATAATACATGGCTAAAAACATGCCGGAAATAATTTGCGTCGTAATGATCAAGAATGTCAAACCGCCGAAACAATAAATGAATGCCGACATTTTGTTAGCCGGATTGACGTGAGCAGGAACCTCGTGATCGGCGATATCTCGCCAGATGGGGGTCACGCCCAATCGTTCATCAATCCAGTCATACGTCTTCTTTAACATTGATTAGACCCCTTTCCTTGCTTACGCTTTCCGCTGGCTGATGGCACCAAGTGCAAGTTTTCCTTCTTTCAGCGCATTCTCATCAATGGCATACGTATCGAGCGGTCGTGTGGCGGGAACGCCCGGTTTCGGTACGCCATCTTTCGTGAAGAAAGAATCGTGACACGGACAATGGAAGAAATAATCCCCCTCTTTGCCGCCGTTTACTTGACATCCCAGGTGTGTACAGATCGGGGACATCGCCAAGAAGGTGCCGTCCTGTTTTTTCAGAACCCAAGCACTTAACTTCACATCCGATTCCACCCAACCGTCTTTTTTATGGACGGTGAATTCCACTTTTTTGGGGACTCCCACTTCAAAATCGGACACTTTCGCGGCTTCGACGAAGTTTCCCGCTCCCACCCGCCGCAACGGATCGACCGTGAAAGGAATCATCGGCATAGTTATGGCTGCAGCCATAAAGGCACCTGTTCCGCCCAAAGCGTATGTAAGAAATTGACGGCGGGAAAGTCCTTCTTTGTCCTTTTGATTGTTGTCGTTCATGAGTTCCTTATCCTCCCTGCCTGTTTCAAGTTGACCGTTTCCAACCACTCCGAATAATGGATTATACCCCAAAAATGTACGTATCCATCTTACCGCCTGCCCTATGGAGTGTCAAGACGAGTTATGCTAACTTTCTTCAACAAACAATCTTTATTTTGGATTTTATTTATTACAAACAGGCAGACCGTTTGAAGTTTTCCGACGAGTGAAAAGGACGATCTTTTGTTGTTAGGATTGCCAAAAGTCGATAATATTCTGTACGATTTGCTGTACGTTCATGTCAAAATCGGTTTCGTTGCTTCCCTCTTGCCAGACAATCGGCTGTACCATAACCCGCAGCCCCGCTTCCAGCAGTTTGGAGGATGTCTGTTCGATTACGGCCGATAGCTCTTCGTTTCCATACAGCAGAACAATTTTTTCGAACCCTGGCTGCTTGAAAGACAACAGGCTCTCATATAAGTATTTTCCCAATATTTCAACGGCCATTCCAAATTGCTCGGGAAGTTCAAAATTCGTATGTATTACTTCCGGCAGCAGAAACACTCTTCCCGTCAATTGCTGCTCGACGCCTGTTGCGACTCGTCGAACCAACTGCAGATCCTTTCCGATCGGGTCTGCCGCTTGTTTCGGAATCGTAAGACTTCCAATCGGCAAGATTAATGTATCAATGTAAGGCAATAGCTCCTCCAACTTGTCGTAAGGCAAATTGTGCAAAAGCATCACAGATCCCCTCTCTATCGATTCATCAGTGCATTGATTTTTTCAGATCATTATACAAAAAAAACTGGGCTCAGCCCAGTTCGATTATCTTTTTCAAGTTGGTTGTCAATTCGGCAAACCTTTGTTCGTCCCTTCGATCCAGCGCCAAATCAATCTGCTCATACAGTTTCGCCAATCGATAATCGCGGACGGCGTAATCAAGAATCAACTCGGCCTGCAGGCTGATCAATGCGTCCGTTTCACGGGACAGGTCGACCGGATTATTTTCCAGAACGGCCGCGTATTCCGGCGACAAGTTGCGATCTTTAAAAAACAAGCCGACGTAGATTTCTTCATTCGGATGATTGTGTATGTCGAGAAACGCTTTTTCCACATCAGATGTCACACGTCTGTTCTTATAAAATTTGAAGGGCGTCATTTGAACGCATTTGGTTGACATTAAAATCGTTTTCGGCAGATTTTTAAAGTTGTCTACGAAGTGCACTTTTTCCAGAACGTGATCATTGGAGGCCAAATACTGCAGCAACCATTCCGCTTCCCTGTTTTGCAGTTCGTAGTTTTCCAAGAACCACTTGATGAAATACTTTTTCTCCGAGACATGAATAACTTCACCCACCGCCGTTCCCTCCTTTACTCAATGACCGAGAGATAGACAGCATCTGCTACGAATTACTTGAAATCGAAAGAATATTCTTTGAACTATTATATTCGGTGTGATGTCGATGATTTCCTCTTTTTTATGCATGAAAGAATCAATAAGTTTAACCAATTCCATTTTACTTGATGGCTATCTGTCTTGAACAGAGGGAAACAAAGGCAAAAAAATGACAGAACCAACATGGAATGCAGGTTCTGTCCAGTGTAATCTGGTTCTGTGTTGTTGAGTCCGAGCAAAAAGCAGAACGTTCACTTGGTAACGAGTTGTTTCTCCCATTGTTCAATCATTCGCAGTACATTTGCGGGCACCGCCTGTCGCGCAAATCGTTTCAGGAATTGGCCGATGGTTTTTGCCGTCCAACCTGCCTGAAACCCTCTGCGAATACTGGTATGGGTTATCCGGTACAAGCGCATTACGTCCGGCCGAATCAGATCGGCGAATTGACTGAGCTGCCAACCGATTGCCCCCGCTTCTTCCGCAGGCAGCAGAATGTCAAAATTCGGTTGGATGAGCATCGGAAAGGAAAGCGGCTCCGTACCTTCTTCTTCTCCGCGTGCCATTTCATCCAACAAAAGTTCCCGACCTAATTCCGACAATTTTATGACATTTTTGTCGTCTGCCAATTTCCCGTGGCAAAGCAATCCCAAATACACCATCATCTGATAGATGCGTGATTCCATGACTGTCGCTTGACTGTCGTAGTAATAATCTTTCACATATTGAGCGAGCAGCGAATTGATGGAAGCGACCGTAATCCAATCTGACTGGGAAGCTCTGGCAAGTGTATTGACGGCAATCGATATTTTGGGAATGGGACGACGGTACAGCACCCGCCAGTAGCGGAACATGTCCAGCAAATTGTGCTTGCTGTCCAAGTTGATCCAAGTCTCCGTTTTGTCAGTCAGCATCAGGATGCCCGAATCTTCTTCCGCAATCAATTGGCGATTGTAACAGTAATCATAGATGAGCGCAAAGCGATCCGGATAATCATGAAATCTTCGCCCATATCCGAACCTCCAGCCCGGATTGGACAACGGCTGTTCCTTTACTTCAAAACTGTCCAGCAGTTGAGCCAACTGACGCTTAAATATCACCCCATCCATGGTCAGTTTGATTTCGTTGTTTTTGACAAACGACAAAAAATGGATGGTATCGCGGATGATCGCCAGCAGGTCATCACGATAAACGATTGGCGGCGCACTGGCTGTTTCCACTTGACTGCGCAAATGATTCGCCATATATTCCCGGATAGTTTTTAACAGATCTTCCGGCAGATAAAAGGTTTTTCGGCCGCCGTTGCCACCCAGTTGATACAACCATCCGTCCGTTAAGAGCTTGTTCACCAAATCGGCTTCCGAGCCTGCATCACCGAGCGCAACCCGCTTGGCAATCGCATGCAATTCCTCGCGGGAAAAGGTTGTTCGTCGATCGGCCGTTAATTGCAACAACGCTTCCCGATAGATCTCACTTTCCAACGAAGAGAGCTTGTCCAGGACAAACTTGCGGTTGTTGAAATGATAAAGGATACTTTGCATCAACGAATGTTTCGAGCTTCTGTGGCAATCAAAATTATACGTTTCCGCAATCCTTCGCAATGCATCAATATCGGCGGAGTTTAAACACTCACTCAATCTCATGCAGAACACTCCTTGCTTCCAACAATTCATCAGCTTCCAGCCAAGCATATTCATATCCTTGTTCAATCAAGAACAATTGGCGATGCATGGCTTTCTCCTGTTCCAAACTGTCTGATGTAACAATCGAATAAAACCTTGATTGGGATTGATCCCGGTTGGGCCGCAAAAGACGCCCCAGACGCTGCGCTTCCTCCTGTCGGGAACCGAAAGCGCCGGAAATTTGAATCGCCACATTGGCATCCGGCAGGTCGATTGCAATATTGGCAACCTTGGAAACGACGAGTATTGAAATCTCACGCTTTCGAAATTTCTCATACAGTTCTTCCCTTTTTCGCATCGGAGTCTGTCCGGTGATCAAAGGAACCTGCAAATCATTGGCCACTAGTTTTAATTGCTCGATATATTGTCCGATAATCAAAACTTGGTCGTTGGCATGCAATCTCAGGAGACTTCGGATCACACGCATCTTGTTCGGATTTTCCGCCGCAATCCTGTATTTCTGCCTCTCTGTTGCCTCCACATAACGGCGACGGGAAGGTTCGTCAAAATGAACTCCGACCTCATAACAGGCCGTTTCGGCAATCCACCCTTTTTGCTCCAACTGTTTCCACGGAATATCAAATTTTTTGGGACCAATTAATGAGAAGACCTCCGTTTCCGCTCCGTCTTCCCGGACAAGCGTTGCCGTCAGACCCAACCGGCGCGTGCTTTGCAATTCGGCTGTAATTCGAAACACAGGCGCCGGGAGCAAATGCACTTCATCATAAATAATGAAACCCCAACGATTCTGATTCAGTTTGTCAAAATGCGGAAATTTCCCGTCACGAGTGTATGTCAGCATTTGATAGGTGGCAACAGTGACGGGTTTGACTTCCTTTTGTTCACTTGTATATTCGCCAATTGATCCGGAAGGAATGTCGCATTTGTCGAGGATCTCAGATTTCCATTGATGGGCCGCCGCCAGATTGGGGGTTAAGATCAATGTTTGCGTTTGCAGTTTGGCCATGGCAGCCAGGCCAATCACCGTTTTCCCCGCACCGCACGGGAGAACGACAATCCCCGATGCTCCTTCGTTATCCCCGGCCAGAAAGGCTTTAACCGCCTCCGTTTGATAGGGGCGCAATGAAAAACGACGACCGGAAGCCGTTAATTCCCGTAAGTCTATGGGCAAAGGATCACCATCCGTATATCCAACCCGATCTTTTACGGGAAAACCGAATTTTGCGAGGGTTTGTTTGAGTGATCCGCGCATGGTTTCATGAATCAGCAGTTCCTGCGAATTCTTTCGCAAAACAAATGGTTGGATCGAAGGAAGGCGATCGATTTCTTCCAATAACGAAGGGTCGCCGGTCAACACAAGTGCATTCTGCTTTTTCTCCAGTATTAACCGTCCATATTTCGCTGTTTCATGCAAAATATAGGTTTGCGCATGAACGGGAATCGGGTACCGACTGAATGTCCGCAGCGCCTCCAATACCTGTTCTGCCGTGTATCCGGCTGTGGATGCGTTCCACAACGAGAGTCTGCTGATCCTGTAGGTATGCACATGTTCCGGACTTTTGACCAATTCGGCAAATGCAAGTATCCGCTCCCTGCATTCGTCCGAACTCGGATTGTTTACGTCCAACAGCAGAGTCAGGTCACTTTGCACAATGAGAGGTTTTCCAATAGACAAGACAGGGCCTCCTAGATGAAATTGACTACCCCTAGTATTTATCCCAATCGGTTTTTCATGCGGAAAAAAATAGAAAAACCGCCGATGACGGTTCTTCTGCTCCTCGTTTTTCAACTTTTCAATCTTCGCGCAGACGTCTGAACCCTTTCTCTTCATCAAAATAAATCCACACACCGAGCAGGTACGAACAGCAAAGCAGCAGAGTTCCGGCCAAATCCACCCACGGTCCGTAAAAGCCGACCAAGATCATCGGATGTGTGACAATTGATAACCAACCGGACAGATAAAGAGTCCAATACG
>JAGVBM010000341.1 GCA_020059765.1 Bacillota bacterium | reverse complement strand
TTCAAACCGTTCTTCCATAGCGTGAATCGTCGGGCCGACCAGATTCCCCGTTTGCGTATCCAGGATATCGCCCACCGAGATCACATTTTGCGAACCGTTCCGCAAATCTTCTTCGTACTGATTGGCACCCGGTCCGGATAACACCAATGCGCCGAAATTGCCGACATCCGCATCTCCGGCTTTCATGACGACCGGATCGCCAAAAGACAATTGCCGTGTATAGTCGACCCCAAGCGGTATAACGCCTAAGGCGGAAGTCAGCGGCTGCAATTTGACAGCCGCCTTTGCCTCGACACGGGAAGCCGAAAACCCCAACGCTTTTGCAAACGTAAGCTGTTTTAACCTGTCCGCTTCGGCACGTATCAACGTGTTGCCTTCCTCAAAAACAATGGAAATTTCGTTGGCTGAAACGCCGTTGGCAGCCGCCGCCCATTCCGCCTGTTGGCGAGCGATGTCAGGCCTTGTCGGAAGTTCTTGTGCCCCGGCCAGGACGGCTGCATCCATTGCTTTTTGCATTCTGCTCTGTTCCAGAAACAACCTGCCGCCATCTATCACAATGGCCGTCATCCCAATCAGGACCGTCATGCCGAAAGCCACCAGCACCGCAACCGTCCCTTGTTCGTTTTTTATCAATTTCATCATTATTCCACCCGCATCACCGTTTGATTTTGCAAGCTGAACGGATTTGGAATGATCTGCGCCATTACAGGAGTGAGAATCTCTATCGAATAGGTCAGAGAAATGGTTGCATAAACGCCTCGTTTGCGTTGATCTTCTGTTGGAGAGATGGAAATGTTCAATTTGGCGGAATCCAATCCTGGGGATCCTTGTATGGCGATCGTATTGATTTGCGCGTCACTCGCTCCGATGCTTGCTGCCCTTGCCGCTTCACGACCGGCATGATCCAGGGCCAAGTAGGCATGAAACAGCCTGCCGAAATCAATGATTCCAAACAGTAAAAAAACCAGCACGGTCAGGCTCAGTGCCATTTCAACCAGCGCTTGCCCACTTTCAGAACGCATTCGAATCCCTCCATAGATAGGCCGCCAACGTGCCGATCGCAATGGCCACCCCATAAGGAAACGCCCCCTGGACCGCATTGGAGCGAAACTTCAGCGAAGCATGGCCGATCCGCAGCAAAGACTGTTTCCATCCGGAGCTCCGAATTATAATTATCAAGGCGATCACGCCGCCAATCATGCTGCTGTATAAGAAAGAACTGAATACAAACGCCGGTCCGGTTAACGCCCCGACGGCTGCCAGCAGTTTTACGTCCCCCGCTCCCATACCGCCCAGCAAATAGGGAACCAACAGCAGGCCAAACCCGAGCAGCATTCCTTCTCCGCTGAACAGAAAACCTGTCCATCCGCCAGATCCAGTATGCCAAGTCAACCCCAGTCCAACAGCGGGAAGCGTCACCGAGTTATAGATTTTGTGCCTGCGCAGATCCGTAACGAGTGAAATCAAGAGTATTAGAAACAAAACGAAATCCAGCAGATGATCTGTCATTGTATTCGCTCCCTCATTTGATAAAGACAGCCCCACTTTTCCTCGCTTATGCAGAAAAGAGGGGCTTCAAACCGATTGTTGACAACATGGGATTGCAGGAATTCGAATTACAGATTGTTAACAATCTCTTGAAACTTATCACTGATGCTGGTACCCATAGTCGTCAGAACAGCAATTACAACGATTGCGATCAAAGCCAGGATTAAACCGTATTCTGTCATGGCTTGTCCTTTTTCTTCACGAAGCAGACTTTTCAGCTGACGAATCATTGTGTTCCCTCCTGTAACTTTCAATTCAAACAACCTTTCATTTCCAGTCGGTTGCCTGTGTTAGGAGTATACGGTAAACTAAAATTAAATAACAAGTGACTTTCATCCCGTTAATTATGAATTTAATGTGAGAGGTATATGACTATGGTATCAGACAGATATTTAAATTCCGTATCTTCCGACATAGGGCAGATGGGCCGTAAGATCTATTTGCCTTTGCAAATCAAAAAAGCCGACACATTCGTCGGCCGTTTTCTGGGCTTGATGTTCCGCCGCACTTTGCCTGATCAGGAGGCGCTTTGGATCATCCCTTGCAATTCGATTCACATGTTTTTTATGCGTTTTGCAATTGATGTCGCTTTTTTGGATCATCAAAACAAAATTGTCAAACTGGTCGAACATGTCCGTCCTTGGTCGATGATTCCACCCGTGCGGCATGCTCATTCCGTTTTGGAAATGCCTGTCGGCTCCATTGAGAAATACAGCCTGCAAGCAGGGGATCAGATCACCAACCGCGGCTCCTCACTTCGAAGATAGCAAATTTCAGATAGTGCCCTTCTTCCACCCCCAGGATCTCCGGGTGATCCTTGCCTGCCCCGCTCCAATGCACCAGACGCATAATCTTCTTCGCGTCAAACGCCGCATCCTGGATCATCTGTTTAAAAAGGTCGGGCTTCATATGATAGGAACAGCTGGCCGTGACCAGAAACCCGCCGTCGCGCACCAGCTTCATCCCATTCAGATTGATGTCCTTGTACCCTCGATAAGCGCCTTCCACTGCGCTTTTCGTTTTGGCAAACGCCGGCGGGTCGAGGATCACCACATCCCATAATTGACCTGCCTGCACCTGTTCCCGCAAATAATCGAATGCATTGGCCACCACAAAATTGACCCTGTGCAAAAAACCGTTCATCGTCACATTGCGTTTGGCCGTTTCAATCGCATGTTCCGAGATATCGAGACAGGTGACCTTTTTGGCCCCGTGTTTGCAAGCATTAAGCGTAAACGAACCGGTATGGGAAAAGCATTCCAACACTTCCGCTCCGTCCCAAAAAGGATTTTTCACCACTTTGCCCCGTTTGTCGACCGGCTTGCTGACGACTTCTCCCTGTTCGTCAACCAGCGGCCGGATGCCGGGACGTTGCGCGCCTTGCTTGTCAAACAGCGGCTCTCCGTCTTCTCCCAACGGCTGCAGCGCAATTCCGCTGGAGGCTCCCCATCCTGTCATCAAGGGCGCAATGGCCGCCCGATTTTCCCGCTGGTCAAAGAAGAAGCCGGTTTTCTGGCCTTCTTCCAGATCGACAATATAGCGCAGCCCATTCTCGATAATTTCCACTTCGCGCGGCGTTTCTCCCCAAACCGGTCCGGAACGTTCTGCCAATCCTTCCAATTGGCGAATCGCCACATCACTCCGCTCGTAAATTCCTTTCGGCTGCAGGACGTCAATCAAAGCTTGCACCAGTTTGTCCCTTTGCAATTCCATCCCCCGGGACAAAATTTGCACAACCAAGATGTCGGCAAACTTGTCCACCACAATCCCCGGCAAAAAATCCGCTTCGCCGTATACAATACGGCAAGCATTATCATTCTGCAAAAATCTTTTCCGATACTCCCATGCTCGTTGCACGCGTTTGTTGAAAAACTGTTGGTCAATCTCTTCTTTCGGATTATACGTCACGACGCGTATCGCCAATTGCGAGTTCAGGTTCAGATAGCCTTTTGCCAAAAACGTTCCCGCGTGATTGAACACTTCGACTACTTCACCCGGTTGCGGGTTCCCTTCCACCCGATCGATCTCCGACAGATATACCCATGGATGGCCTTGTTCCAACCTCTTTTTGCGTTGTTTCTTTAAGTATGTTTTAACCGGATGACGGTTCGCCATAAGGACTCTCCTTCAGAACAGCGCGTCTTCTTTCGGACACGCCTGCATACAGTGTCTTAAGCAGTGATATACAAACGTAGTCTACCCTATGGAGGATTCATATGTATACATCGATCATCCATCTTTTTCTCGGATTGAGCGGTTTTCTCGGCGGAATCTGGGTGATGCGGCACGGCTTTGAGCAGATGGCGGTGGAAAAGCTGCCCTCGATTCTGAAACGGTTTGTCAAGACTCCGACGCGGGGTCTCGCCGCCGGAACCCTGGTCACAGCACTTTTGCACAGTTCGGCTGCCGTGACGGTGATTACCATCGGCTTCGTCTCTGCCGGTACGATGACCTTTGCCGACTCACTGGGCATCATTCTCGGTTCCAATATCGGAACCACTTTCACCACTCAAATGATCGCATGGAATCCTGAGGATTTGATCATTCCCTGTGTGGCGGCGGGAAGTCTGCTTTGGTTTGTGCTGCGCGGCAAGAGAAGGTATATCGGGTTGGCCGTATTCGGTTTCGGGGCGACCCTGTTTGCCCTCAACCTGATGACCGCCGCTTTGGCCCCCCTGGGAGAAACCGACTGGTTCCGGGAGGTGTTGACGCAAGCTTCCCGCAATCCGTTATACGGCGTGTTGGCCGGTGCCGGTCTTACCGCTTTGGTGCAAAGTTCGACGGCTACCACGGCATTGACTATCGCCATGGCATCGCAGGGCTTGATCGACTTGCCGGGGGCAATTGCCATTGTGCTTGGCAACAACATTGGAACCTGCATTACGGCAATCATTGCCTCCATCGGCAGCCCGATCGCCGCCAAGCGGGTCGCTGCCGCCCACGTGATCCTGAATGTGGCGGGGGTGTTGGCGTTTTTGCCGTTTGTGCAAACATTCGCCAGAATTGTAGCGGCCTTTAGCCCCTTTTTGTCCGTTCAGGTAGCCACTGCCCATACGCTGTTCAACATCCTCTCGTCCCTGGCGGTTTGGCCCTTTATCCGCGCGTTTGCGTCTCTGATCGAATGGCTGGTGCCGGGGAGACGGGACGTTTGATGTTCCTTAGATTTGTAATGGTCTTGGGCGATCCAGACGAATCGAATACCCAAAAGCAGTTTCTTCCCGAGCCCTCAGGATCGGCTGGGGATGAGCGGATACCCATTCGACAATTCCCAGATCGAGTTCGTAATGTGCATGGGCACATCTGGATAGGTAGTCTCCATCAGCGGTTTCGTCCGCCACTTCCGTAATCAGATCCAGACTGACCAAATCCGGAAACCGCTCACCCAGATTTGTGCTGTTCTCACTCACATTCGCTTTCCATTTGTATGAGATCAGCCCGTTGACCGTCTGCAAAGGAAAAGTCTTGGGCAGCCATTGATATCCCCATTTTTCATAACGTTTTCTCCAGTACTCGTTCGCGCCATGTATGTCTGGATCTCCTGAGATTCTGGCAGACAGAGCCTGAAGCACCGCTTCCCGTACGACACTCTGTTGCGGATAATGAAGATCATCGAGAGATCGCGTAATGGTATAAATTAAAGCATTCGGCAGCCAATAGGACACCGGAAACCGCGGAGGACTGTTGTATCCGCTGAATGGCTGTATCCATTCATGAGAAGGGATTCCATGGTCGTCCACTACGATGTCGGGTGCCCATCGCCGCCAAATTTTTTCGTAAACACGGCTTTCACCGTAAGGCGTATCTTGTTTAAAGCGATGCTTCGCATATTCGAAGCCGGCCGCGTTGTATCTTGCCGCATGATGTTTCCAACGAGGATTTGCGGCAAACATTGCGTAATGCGCGGCAACCCCGTCCGGATTGGCCAATGGGCTTACCACCAAATTGCATGTTTTCAGCATTAAGGGTTTCTTGGTCGCCACTGTTTCGACAAGCTTTAAGACGGCATTCGTGCTGGAAACTTCGTTGGCGTGATGCCGTGCATTGATAAAGATTGTCGGTTTCCACAAAGCAAGCTTTGCTCTGGAGACCACTTCCGAATTCGCGGGCAAAGTGACTTCCGCAATGGATATGGGCCGACCTTGATACGAGATCTCAAGCGGAACAACTTGTACTCCCGGCAGGGTGGCAAGGGTGTCGTACAACTCTTGCATCCGATCGTCGTCTATCACTTCGCACATCGGTATTTCCGAAGGGACAACAGCTTGCTTCGCTTGGCGGCTGTTTTGGGATCGGTACAAAACGCTTAACCAGCCTTCCACTTCTTCCTTTAGCGGACT
>JAGVBM010000034.1 GCA_020059765.1 Bacillota bacterium | reverse complement strand
TGCGGGACACCATGCTGACGATGCTGAAAGAGCGAGTGGAAGATCTGATCGTCAATTCGCCGGAGAACTCGATCCCCTCGATTCTGTCCGTTTCTTTTCTCGGAGTTTCCGCCGAAACGATGTTGATGAATCTGGACATGCAGGGGATTGCGGCATCCAGCGGTTCGGCGTGCACCGCCGGCGCCTTGCAGCCGTCCCATGTGTTGACAGCGATGGGTTTGCATGCGGAAGTTGTAAAATCGGTAATTCGGTTCAGTTTTTCGGAAGACAATTCGCTTGCTGAAATCGAAACCGCTGCGCGTGTGACGGCGGAACTCGCGAACAAATTAAGGAGAACACGCAAATGAAGGAATGAAGGTGCCCGCAGAAGGGCACTTTTTCTTTGTAAGGATGGAAGTGACTGACATGAGGAGGCCCATTTTTTATGAGGCGAACCAGACAATGGATCGGCATGCCCGTGCTCGAACTGGAAACGGGAGAACGGATGGGGGTGGTGACCGATGTTTATTTTGATGCCGAACATCATACGGCCAAACTGTTGGTTGTCGAACGAACCGGAATCTTGGCGGGGAACGCGGTAATCCCCCTGGCAGACATCCGATCTGTCGGGGAAGACGCCGTCACCATTGAAACGGCTGCACTGTCCGAGGAGTGGCAGGCCCAGCCGGGAGTACGATGTCTACTGAGCGGGGATGACTCATGGGTCGGCAAAGAATTGTTTACCGAAAATGGAACAGTTCTGGGAACCGTGGCAGATGTTTACATAGGGGAAGAATCGGAGAACATAGTAGGGTATGAAGTATCGGACGGGTTGTTGGCTGATCTGGTGACGGGACGAAAGTGGCTGCCGTTTGCACATACGGTGCAAGTCGGTGAGCAAATCATTGTCAAATCTGATGCCAAGCTATCCGAACTGCAAGTTGATGCATAGGGGGAAGAAAGATGCGCTGTCCGAATTGCAACTGCCGCGATATCGGAAAAATTGGCACAAATCAGTATTACTGTTGGGAATGTTTCGTAGAATTCAGCGTTACAGGCGATCAGGTGAAATTGTTTCATGTGGAAGAGGACGGTTCTTTGAGCATGATTGGCGGAGAATTGAACGGTGAGACACTGATCGTTCAGGCGCAGGAAGTTCAACAAATTGGTTGATTGAAGATTGGGAAAATCAGGAATACAATTTCCTGGGTTGGAGAAACTACCCGCAAATGCAGGAAGGAGGCAAACGCCATGTCAGAAATGAAGACGAGTACAGCCGAGCCAATTCCTCCTCGAAAATTGGGTGACACCTGGGAAGAATGGGGCGGCGAAATCGAAGAAAATAACGGAGATCTTGCAACATCCCCGTGGTATTTTCAGGGATTTTACGCGGTGGCTTTGCTGCTGCTGCATATGGCTGCCTGGCTGTTGTGGTTTCTGGTCGAACCGAGATTGCTGGGGATCGGCTCGTGGTTTCGCAATACGGTGTTGATCAGCGGGGCTGCCATTCTTGGCATGCTGGATATGGGGCTGGTGTTGATCGGAATGACCGTCCTCACGGGAAAGAATTTCGTTCCCCATTACAAGGGGAAACACTTGGCGCTGTCACCCTTGCTCCCCTTAATCCTGAAGCTTGGGACAAAAATGGGCCTTTCCAAAGACAGGCTCTCCAATTCCCTGCTGCAAGTCGGCAATCGGATCACCGCTGCCAACACGAAGCTGATCCAATCAAACGAGCTGCTGATTCTGCTGCCCCGCTGTCTGACGAAAGTGATGCGGGACGCGGTCAACGAAATTGCGGCCCGCTATGGAATCATTGCCCACGTATGCGGAGGGGGACAGCAGGCCCGTCAGTTATTGGCGGACAAACGGCCCAAAGGCGTGATTGCAGTTGCCTGCGAACGGGATTTGATGGCCGGCGTGCAGGATGTGGGGGCGGCGATTCCCGTAATCGCCATCGCCAACAAGCGCCCGGAAGGTCCCTGTCGAAATACGCATATTGATCTGCTGGACTTGGAAAACGCCTTCCGCACCTTTTTGGGAAAACCGCCGATGGAGAGGGAGAGTTTGCAAATGCTTCCGTAAGTCGGAATTCATTCGTGTTCCCCGCTCTTGACAACCCTTCTGCCCTGTCGCTTAATTGTAATGTGAGTGAAGCGACAGCAGGGGGTTTTGTTGTGAAAAAAATGCGTCTTTTTCTTGAAATGATCAAATTTGAACATACGATATTTGCGTTGCCCTATGCCTATATTGGGATGATTATGGCCAGCTTTTACAAATACGGGACGTGGCCGGGATGGCGGACTTTTTTTTGGATTACGATGGCGATGGTCGGGGCCCGCAGTGCGGCCATGGCCCTCAATCGGCTGATTGACAAGCAGATTGACGCCAAGAATCCGCGGACGGCCGAACGGGAACTGCCGCGGGGTGCCATCTCCAGCGTGGAAACAGGGGCCTTTATCATTGCCTCTTTCTTATTGCTGGGTATTTCCGCCTGGATGCTGAATCCCCTAGCCTTTTACCT
>JAGVBM010000240.1 GCA_020059765.1 Bacillota bacterium | reverse complement strand
GATAATCCGGATGTCCATTTTGCCGATACCGTGAAAGGTTCCGATTGGGGCTGCGACCAGGATGTCGCGCGTCTTTTTGCCGAAACGGCGCCAATTGCCGTTAGGCAAATGGCATTCTGGGGAGTTCCGTGGAACCGGGTGGTTGCGGGTACACGTTTGTATGATGGCCAGGAAATCCATGAAGATCCGGAAAAAGAGGGATTGATTACCGCCCGCAACTTTGGCGGGACAGCCAAATGGCGTACATGCTATACGTCGGATGGCACCGGTCATACCCTCCTCTATACGATGGACAGTATCGTCCTGAAAATGGGGATTGCCGTTCACGATCGAACCGAGGCCCTTTCTTTGATTCATGACGGCACTCGCTGCGTCGGGGTAGTCGCCAGATGTTTACGAACCGGAAAACTCCGTGTTTATACGGCAAAGTCTACTGTAATAGCGACCGGTGGGTACGGCAGACTTTATGGCGCTTCTACCAACGCGATCATCAATGAGGGAAACGGTATGTTTATTGCTTTGGAGACGGGAATTGTTCCGCTGGGAAATATGGAGGCCGTTCAATTCCATCCGACAGGTATCGTCCCTTCCTGGATTTTGATTACGGAGGGGGCACGTGGTGACGGCGGATATTTGCTGGATAAGGAGCTTCACCGGTTTATGCCCGACTATGAACCGAAAAAGAAAGAATTGGCTTCCAGAGATGTGGTTTCGCGCCGCATTATGCAGCACATCCGAAAAGGATACGGTGTTGACAGTCCCTATGGTCCCCATGTCTGGTTGGATATTCGACATCTCGGTGAAAAGCACATCAATACCAATTTGCGTGAAATTGCCACCATTAGCCGAAATTTCGCAGGAATCGACCCTGTGACCGATTTGATCCCCGTTCGTCCGACGCAGCACTACAGCATGGGCGGCATCCGCACCAATATTGACGGAATGGCATACGGATTGGAAGGGTTGTTTGCGCTGGGTGAAGCCGCCTGCTGGGATCTGCACGGCTTTAACCGTTTGGGCGGGAATTCCCTTGCGGAAACTGTTGTGGCCGGTATGATCGTCGGCGATAAGATTGCCAAATACACCAAAGAGGCTTCCCTGAATGTATCTTCTGCCCTCATTGAAGAACATGTAAGATTCCAGGAAGATCGCATCCAATCACTGATTCACTCCCGCAGCGGAAAAGAAAACGTCTATGAACTGCGTCATGAGATGGAAACCATCTTAAGTGAAAACGTTGGTATTTTCCGTTCAGAGAAGCCGTTAAGCAGCGCAGTTGGCAAGCTTCATGAGCTGCACCAGCGTTCCCGGCATGTGGGCCTCCGCAGCGGAGGACAAAGCGGCGATCCTGAGCTCGCCTTGGCGCTGAGGATTACAGGAATGATCAAATTGGCTTATACCATTGCCGCTGGCGCACTCGCCCGAAAAGAAAGCCGCGGCAGTCACTTTCGGGAGGATTACCCGAAAAGAGATGATGAAAACTGGTTAAATCGGACACTTGCCTATTGGCCGGTTGGATCCGATCAACCCGTGTTGGAATATGAATCTGTAAACATTACCGAATTGCCGCCCGGTGACCGGGGATATGGGGAAGCAAGCACGGAAGCGGCGAACAGCAACCGGTAATCACAAGATAATCAAAGATTATCACAAGATTTCCATAGTTGAACCAGATTTCCAGAGGATTAGAAGGGAGAAGGAAAGATGACTCAGCGCCAATTGACATTTCAAATTTTTCGTTATAACCCGGAAACTCCAAATCGAAAGCCGACGACTCAAACTTACGTCCTGCAAGAAGAAATGGGGATGACGCTGTTTATCGCTCTTAATAAAATTCGGGAAGAACAGGACCCGACACTGAAATTTGATTTTGTCTGCCGCGCCGGCATATGCGGTTCCTGCGGGATGCTGATCAACGGCAGGCCCTCCTTGGCCTGCAAGACTTTGACCAAGGAATTGCCAACGAAAATTACCCTCATGCCGCTTCCCGCCTTTAAGCTTCTTGGCGATCTGTCAGTGGATACGGGAACTTGGTTCCGGGATGTTTCTCTGCGAACGGAGGCTTGGGTACACACCGAGAAGAACTTTGACCCTGACGCCGAGGAAGAGAGAATGGACAATGAAACTGCATTGAAAATATACGAAGCGGAACGGTGCATCGAATGCGGGTGCTGTATTGGCGGTTGCGCAACCGCCAATATCAAGCCGAATTTTATCGGGGCTGCGGGCGTGAATCGTGTAGCCCGGTTCATGCTCGATCCGCGGGACGAACGGGATGAACAGCAATACTTCGATGTCGTCGGAACCGAGGACGGTATTTTTGGCTGTATCGGACTTATGGCCTGCGATGATAATTGTCCCGTCGGCATTCCTCTGCAAGGTCAGCTTGCTTATGTGCGCCGAAAAATGGCGATTGCGGGTTGGAAGCGCTGAACAGCATGGACCAAAAACCAAACTCCCGTAATCAATCGACCTCCCTTGCGGGAGGTCTTTGTGCATGCGGCGAGTCCAACGTATGGTTGAACTCTCTAATCCAATTCTTTCAAGAACTCGATTAACGCTTTCCGCTCCTCTTCCGTCAATTGCTGTGCCTGATCGTGATGCACGCCGGGTTTCTGCAGAACCTCTTCCAACGTTTTGGCGCTTCCGTCGTGAAAATAGGGCGCCCTGGCGTAGACTCCCAACAGGGACGGAGTATCAAATTCCCCTTGTTTTCTGACATTCTTCATCTCCCCGCGGAGATCGCCCGCAGACTCTTTGTCAGTTGGATTTGCCGTTCCCGCATCATGCAAGAAGGCGGTGTTGGAAATGTTCAGTTTTCCGTACGCATCAAGCGCCAGATTGCTGTCGGTGTAGGCGGGTCCCGCGTGACAGGTCATGCAGCCTGCCTTATTGAAAGCTTCCCGACCGTCCGTTGCCAATGCGGTCATGGTTCCGTCAGAGTTTTTGTAGGGACTTCTCGGAACGGGAATTTGCCTGTCGTATTTCAAAAAGGCGTCCAGTGCGTCAAACATCTTCTGAACCTCAGCCGACAGCGGCTTACCCGGATCCAGCGTCATCATTCCTCCCATTTCAGCTTGCACAGTCAGAATATAGTCGCCCATATCATCCCGGCTGCCGTCCCACATCATCAGACCGCCGGCAGCGAGTGCCGCGTTGCTCGGGGTTCGGCGCAGCCCCTTCGGTGTGATCCAAACATTGTTGTCCGCATATCCTCCGGCATGACAGGATACGCAGCTCATCCAGTTGTTCCCCGTAACCGTCGCCGGCCATTTTTCCGAATTGGCGCTGAAAAAGAGCTTTTTCCCGTATCGGACCAACTCCGGCAAAGGATCGTTGTCCACCAATCGTACGGTGTCTTTTTCCATGGACGACTGGCTGTAGGGATCGATTCCACCGGTCTGAAGCACAGCTAAATCATGAGACATGGCATTGTGAACATAAAGCGTTGAGCCGTCGGGACTCATCACCATCCCTCTCGGGTTGTCCCCGGGAACTCTCCTGACCAGTTGTACGGCGTTCCCGCCCCTGCGCATGTCGAACACCATCAGATCCTCGCTCCCGGAGAACAGAACGAATGCTTTCTCGCCTCCGGGCAGGAACGAGACATCGATCGGGTTCGAGACAATCTGGGTCTTATTGTTCGCATCGCGGATATTGATCGCTTTAAAAAGTTCCTTCCGCTGACCCGTCAATTCCTCGTCGTTTACCGTGTCAATCACCGAAATGGCAGGAAATATGGACGATTCAAACTGAATCGGCGTATCGGTATTCGCCAAATTATGGGTTACCCAAGCGGTCTTTCCGCTCGGATCGATGGTGATACCCTCAACGGTACCGGGTTTTCCCTGGCTGACCTTTTGATCATGATTGGCGGGCTCCGGACTCTCATGCAGCTTGATCTGCTTCCGCACCTGCAGTTCTTTCGTATCGATTACCGATATGACACCGTCGAGAAAATGGGTCACATACAGTTTTTCACCGCCGGCCGTGATTGCCATTGCACGCGGATTGTCATAGACTTGAATCTCCTTGATGATGCGATTGCGGCGAACATCGATCACAGATACAGTATTCGATCGAAAGTTGGCCACAAACAGTTTGCTTCCATCCGCGCTTGTCACGATCCCAAACGGTTCGATTCCCACCGGAATGCTGCGTAAAAGCTTTTTCTTCCGAAGATCGATAATGTCAACCCGGTTGTCATACATGTCCGTTGCGTACAAGTACCGTTCGTCAGGGCTCAGGGCCAAATTGCGCGGTTCCTTTCCAACGGGAATCTCAGCCGCTTTCGTCCGGGACTTCGCATCGACAATACTGACCGTATCGACATCCACATTCGACGTATAGACAAATTGCCCGTCAGAAGATATGGCGATCGGTCCGCTGTGGGCGGCTGCCGTCCGCACCGCCCCGCCGTCCCAAAAGCCCATCCTGTTTGCAACATAGGCAACCGTCAGAAAAGCCAATAACACAACAACAGCAATTGCCCGTTTTCTCCCCTGTTTCATCCTCATCCCTACTTTAACTCAACTGTCAAAAGCACCGGCGCGATTCCTGCAGAGCCACCGGCAGCCTGCGGCTGCAAAACATTGTCACTATCCGTATTCCCCGACGTGTCCCCTTCTTTATACCTATCGCCCGTATCCCAAAATTCGCTTGCCTGCATTCCGCTCCCCACGGCGGAACCATCAATCACTTGATCATAGAACTCCGTGAAACGTTCCGTCAGATTCTGAAGATTCAACGCGCCCGTCTCTCCCTGCTGCGGTTGATCGTTTTTCAAATGATCGATTCCCATCCGGAACATGGCGGAGATTCCACCGGCGAGAAACGGGTCATACCGGTATTCGCTGCCGTCCGCTTTTGTCTTGTAAAGATGCTTACCCTTGTCATAGAACGCCTTATCGGTCGCAATATACAGATCGCGGGCAGCTTTTTGATACTTGCCATCCCCCGTCGCCAGAAAAGCGGCTGTCAGTCCGCGAATCGCCCCCACTTGCGCCCTCAGCGTTTTAACCCCTTCATCCGCTTTCCCTGTTTTCAGATCGTATGAATTCAAAACCAAGCCATCCTTGTCGATCATGTTATTGATGAGGAAATCGGCCTGCCGCTTCAACATCGCCAGCGCGGCCTTGCCTTGCTCGGTGTTCAATCCTTCCGCCTGCTCACCGCTCGCATACCCGACCGGAAGTCCGTCAATCGCACGTTGGAAAATGCGCAGCGCCTCCATCGTGTATCCGGCATCGAACGGCTCGACAATCGCCCCTTGCGTTTTTCCGTCATGTTCTGTGACAAATGTCCCTTTTTCCTCATTCCAATGCATCGCCTGCAAGTTGGCAAACACGTTCAACAAAACGTCGCGGTTTACCGAGAACGGATCATCCGTTTTTTGATCGTTGCCTGTCGACAGATCCAAATTCACGCTTGGCGCGGAAGGGAAGGGAGCCCCGTCAAATACAGCCTGAAAAGCGGGATTCAGGTTTTTGTTGGCCGGTCTTTGGTCAGCCGTTCCGAAAAATTCGGAAGCGGGCCACAGCATGTTCCATTGGTCGGACAGCAGACTCCTCGCATCTGTCACTCGCAATGATGCCGCTTTATAAAATCCGTCCGCTCCGTTTTCAACGACCTCTATTTTATGGGGCAGATAGACAAATCCCGAAGCGGGGTTGTATTTCGCGCCCGAAGCCGAAGTTAACCGGCCGGCTTTCGCGTCATAAAAAAGGTTTTCCCTGATAAACGCCAGTTTGTTCCAAACCTCTTCTGTCAAGATCATTCCTTGAAATCCGTCGGCGGAACTGACGCCGAGCTTCAACTTTCCGTCCTCGTCTGCCGTTGAAGAATCCGGCTCTCTCTCTTCGTCCTGATCAACCGTGTGCATATTGCCGAGAAAGTCCCCCAGCCACAATGCCTGCTTCAGGAACGTTGCGCCATAGGACGCAGGAATCAATGCTTTCTCCATTTTGTCACGATCCCAGCGGAGAGAGCCAAAATCAACCTGATACATCGGGATATAGGCGCCGTTCTCTCCGTCGGTATACTTCCTTGTGTCAGGCTGCTTGACATACTGCGGATCGCCGGCACTGTACTCAATCATCGTCGGGTACATATTCTGAAAGATCTCTTCCTTGCTGAAACCGACCGCATCCGCCAATTCGAAAAACCTTTTGGCGAGCGATTCTGTCGGGTTGTTGCCCCGTGATTGATTGATCGGTCCGTTGACCAAATGCAGGCCCAATCCGGATTTCTCAACCACCTCGTACATCCCTTCTTCCGAATATTCATATGACTCGATGCCCGCTGTGTAGTCAAACGGAGTGGGCTGATTCACCTTTGCCGGATCCAGAAGGTCAAGATTGAGACCAAGCCGTTCCGCCATCGGTTCACCGGACAATTCGAATTCCGCATACGCAAACATGTTGCCCGCCGTATCAAATGTCCTTCCTGTTCTTGTTAAAGTCCCCCCTTTGTCACTTGATACACGGATCGATTTGTCTTCCTTTTCGGCTGTCGGTTCAGACTCACATCCGGAGAGCGGCAGCGATAAATTCAGTGCCAAAATGGCCGCCCATGTCCCTTTTCTGGTCACGTGCATGGCAATTCACCTCTATATAATTGATAATGATTTTCATTATCAATATAAGATGAATGTGCTTTCCCGTCAACCTGGAAAACATATTTGGCGAAATGGATCGCTGTTTAAGTTACAATAGAAGAGGAAATCAGAAGAGGAAATCGATCTTTGTTGAAAGGGGAGGGAAATTAATGCATCCAAAACCGGGATACCAACAGTTATTTGAACGGATCTTTATTGGCGGTGCGGCGGATGCGGAATCAATGGTTTCGGCCGAAAGGGTTGACGTAATTGTTGATTTGCGGGAAGAAGCGGCTGAGCCCGCAGTCCACTCACCCGATGTGGAGTGGATCCATGTTCCGCTTGCGGATGCAAAGTCAGGACAGGAATTGAATCTCCGGAAAGCGGTCAACGAAGTTGTCAATGCGTATAAACTTGGCAAAAAAGTGGCGCTCCACTGAGCGGGGGGCAAGAGCCGCACTGGCAGTGCGGCAATCGGCGTCTTATTGGAACTGGGGATATGCAAATCGGTAGAAGAGGCGGAAAAGGCGGTAAAAAACATTCGACCGGAAGTAAAAGTGCATCCTCTTTTAATAGAAGACCTGAAAAAAATGTATCCGGGTTCTATAACGTAAATCCGCCATCCACATCTATATGATAATGTTAGAAGAGCCAATCAAGGGAGGACATAGAGATGAAGATAGAAACAAGTTACATATCGATCCAGTCAAAGTGGGGAGTTACCCTCCACCATCCGCTCCTGACGCACCGGCCCCGTTCGTCCGCTTTGGTCGTCTTGTTCCCGGGAGCCTACTATAGTTGTGATGCCCCTTTGCTCTACTTTGCCCGGAAAGTCTCGCTGCAGCTCGGCTTTGATGTGCTGAGTCTGGAGTACGGGTATCAAGCTGCGAGAGTGAAGTATCAGAAGGAGGATGT
>JAGVBM010000041.1 GCA_020059765.1 Bacillota bacterium | reverse complement strand
CGGACGCCGCCATTGCATTCGCAAAACCTGTAACCGGAACCGCAGTCCCCGCTCCGGCCCATTGGCCGATCCGGTCGTAGACCCCGAATCCGGTCAGCATAATCGATAAAAATACCAGGGTGGCAACTGTCGGATTGCTCGCTGTCCGTTCCGTAAAATTAAAAAATGTGGTGTAAAAAGTTTGGATGAATTGACCGATCAGACAGATGGCCCCGCCGGCCAGAAATGCCCGAAACACATTTTGCACTACTGGCCGCTGCGGCGTTCGTTGCTTGGCAAACTTCTTATATTCCTGCTGCGTTTTCGGCTCACTTGCGATCATTTTGCTTCCTCCCTTGCAGCATCGTCTCATTGTTTTAGAGTTCCTCGAATGTAAGTCGACTATCCAGAATTGCCCCCTTGTATTTTTCTTCCAAATAAAAAACCTCCGGCACATTCAGCCAAAGGTTACAATTCAGTCGCGTTGGCGACAGGATCATATTTGTCAGTTCGTATGTAATGGGTATACCACCAGCCTGCCGTAATGCAGAACGCAATCACAAAAAACAAGAGGAGCAGCGAATTTCGCATGTTGAATCGGCGTTTCATGATGACCTCCAAGAGTAAAGAGTTTCTCTCTCTACTATGGAGCAAAAATTGAAGTTTTATCCCAACTGCTCCTTAATCGTTTGCAAAATGCGCTTTTCCAAACGGGATACTTGAACTTGTGAGATACCCAACACCTCGGCCACTTCCGCTTGCGTTTTGTCGCGAAAAAACCGCAGAAAAACAATCAGTCTTTCCCTTTCCGGCAAGCGAGCCAAGGCGTCATGCAATGATAATTTGTCAAACCAGCGGCTTTGTGTCTCGTCTGCAATTTGATCCATCAGATAGATCGGGTCTCCATCGTTTTCAAATACTGTCTCATGGATCGAAGCGGGTTGCCGCATCGCTTCTTGTGCAAACACAATTTCCGCCGGTTCCATTCCCATTGCTTCTGCAACTTCATTAATGTGCGGTTGGCGGCCAAGACTTCGTGACAGTTCATCGCGGACTTTGCGAATTTGTCGGGCCGTTTCTTTGAGAGATCTGGAAATTTTAACGGTTGAATCATCCCGTAAAAACCTCTGAATTTCACCGATAATCATGGGAACGGCATACGTCGAGAAGCGAACGTCATACTTGAGATCAAATTTGTCAATCGCTTTCATCAGTCCGATACAACCGATCTGAAACAGATCGTCCGGCTCATAACCGCGGTTTAAGAATCGCTGCACCACCGACCACACCAACCGTTGATTGACAATCACAAGCTGTTCCCTTGATGCTTGGTCACCCGCTTGGCTGTCGGCGATCAATCGTTTGATCTCTTCATCCGAATATTTGGCATGTGAGGGAGTCGTATTTCTTTCCATCGGAAGCTCCTAGTGTCCCAGTACTTGCGCACTGCGAATAGTTTTTACCAGGCGAACCGTCGTCCCTCTTCCCAATTCGGATTTGATCTCAATGTCGTCCATGAAGTTCTCCATGATCGTAAACCCCATGCCTGACCGTTCCAATTCGGGCTTTGACGTGAACAGAGGCTGGCGGGCTTGCTCAATGTCAGCGATCCCTTGCCCCTGATCCTCGATCATGATCTCAACTGTCTGACCTTCGATTCTGCATATGACAACGACGTTTCCAGCCTGCCCTTCATAACCGTGAATAATCGCGTTTGTGACTGCCTCCGAAACAACTGTTTTGATCTCCGTCAATTCTTCCAAGTCTGGATCGAGCTGCGACACAAAAGCGGCAACCGCCACTCTCGCAAACGACTCGTTTGCCGACAAGCCCGAAAATTCCAGCCGCATGAAATTTTCCATCATCTTTATGCCTCCCCCATTTCCGTCAACGCGCGAGCTTCGCTATCGTACAACGGCAGTATCTTGAGGACGCCGGACAATTCAAATATCTTGCGCACCGAATCGGTGACAGCACAAAGGGCCATTTTGCCGCCATGCTGCGAGACTTTTTTATATCGCCCGAGAATAACCCCCAATCCTGAACTATCCATAAATTCCAAACGCTCCATCGAAACGATCATATTTTTAAACACATCGCCGTCCAATTCTTGATCCACTTGTTGGCGAACCAGTTCCGCAGTATGATGGTCGAGCTCACCGTTCAAACGTACCACCAGGGTAGTTCCGATCTTTTGCGTTTCCACCTGCAGGCTCATGTTTCACTCCCCCTGTTCATCCAATCTAAAGTGGGTATTCGAGTAACAAGGAATTTTTTCCTCCCTCTCGACAAAACAAGTTATATTTCGAGCTTATTTGTCAAAACCGTCTTGCCGCTTGTTGAATCGGATCCCAAACTCCGTTGAAGGGCGGCGCGTACGACAAGTCAAGTTCCAATAATTGGTCAATCGTCATCTCATGGTACAGTGCGACAGCCAGCACGTCGATTCGTTTGTCTGCACCAGAAAGACCGATGGCTTGACCGCCCAGCAATTTTTTACTGGTTCGGTCCATGATCAAGCGAACCGTCAACGGAGCGGCATTCGGATAATAGCCCGCGTGATCTTTCGTTTGCAGAGTTGCAGTCGCAACGTCGAACCCGAGATCGATTGCCTCTTTCGTGGAAAGACCTGTTCGCGCCGCGCCCAGACGGAACACTTTCATGACAGCGGAACCGACAATGCCGCCAAAGGTGATCGAGTCGCCCGACATGTTTTTGCCGGCGATTCGTCCTTGCTTATTGGCCGTCGTTCCCAAGGGGATATAATCATCTTTTTGTTTAATCCGATGATAATGGACTGCCACATCACCCGCCGCATAAATATCCGGGATATTCGTCTCCATTCGCTCATTCACCTGTATGGCGTTGCGAACCCCCAGTTGAATGCCGGCCTGCTTTGCCAGTTCACTGTTTGGCGTTACGCCGACGGCAATCAGCACCAAATCGGCGTGAATGGTTTCCGTCTCCGTGCGCACCCCGGCAACCGCTCCTTCGCTGCCGATCATCCCTAAAACTGTTTGACCAAGTTTGACTGAAACTCCGTTTTCCTCCAAGTGATGCTTGACGATTTCGGAAATCTCCGAATCCCAAGCAAGGGCGAGCTGCTTGCTTTTGTCCAAAACCGTTACCGCTTTCCCCAACGCGGACAACGCTTCCGCCATTTCCAATCCGATATAGCCGCCGCCGATAATCACACTGCTTCGCACATCGTTTCCTTCCAGATACTGTTTGATGTGGTTGGCATCCAGCAGCGTCTTCAACTGAAATACCCCTTGCAGATCGACCCCTTCCCATTTGGGAACAATGGAACGGGCACCGGTCGCGATCAATAATTTGTCAAAATCGGTCTGTCCCGTTTCACCCGTCAGCAAATTGGTAAACCGAACCCGTTTGTTGCCAGCGTCAATGGCTGTCACCTGATGCATCGGCCGGGTATCGATTCCGAACTTGTCCCGAAACGTTTCCTCTTTTCGCGCGATTAACTTTTCGCTGCTGGCGACCTCGCCTGACAAATAGTACGGCAAACCGCATTGGGCGTATGAAAAGGTGTCCCCCATTTCAAAAACGATCACTTCCGCACGTTCCACATTTCTTACAATTTGCATGGCAGCGCTCATACCTGCTGCGTCACCGCCGACAATCACAAATTTCCCCATGATTTGTTACCTCCTTTACCTACAATATAACGAATTCCTTAAGAAATAAAAAATCTACTATTCCACTCCCTTATGAGGAATAGTACAATAAGAAGGGGCCGCACTCAAATGGTGCGAAATCGCTTGGGGTAAGGCAAACAGGGGGTAACGTATGCAAAAATCTCTGGGGCAAAAAATTAAAGAACTTCGTCAGAACAAAAAAATGACGCAAGGAGAATTAGGAGTCGGATTGGTTACACCCAGTATGATCAGCCAGATTGAAGCGGATAAGGCCAGTCCCTCTCATAAACTGCTTTCCGATTTGGCGGAACGCCTTGGAGTCACCATTCACTATTTTTTGGATGACATTCAAACCAAGATGGAGCGTAACGGCACTCTGAAATACGCACGCATGCTGATGGATGCCGGAAATTACAAAGGAGCATCCCAGCTTTTTCAAGATTTGCTGCGGGAACCTGTTCCGCATATCCAAACATTTGACATTCAGATGGATTTGGCCCATTGTAAACACATGGTCGGGCAAACCCAAAAAACAATCGACCTGTATGAATCGATCATTCAGGAATCCATAAGCGAAAACGAGCCGATTTATGCGGTTCGGGCTCTGAATAAGATGGGCCAAATTGAATACGACAGAGAAAACCTTGTCTTGGCCCATTTTCATTGGACCAAAGCGGCCTCTATCGGATTACGCGATTTGCAAAACGAAACGGATTTATTGACAGACATCTTGCTGCGACTGGCGGAGACACAAAATCTGTTGGGCGACAACCCGGAAGCACTGCGGACTTTGCAAAAGATCCAAGCCATGCGCAGCCAACTTCGCGACCCGCAAAAAATCGCCCAGTTAGCGCAAAACTTCAGCATCGTTTATAAAGATTCCGGCGCCTATAGGCAGGCCGCCGATTACGCGAATGAGGCTGTCTCTCTCTTTGAAGAACTCCATCTTTCTTCCCGGTCTACCCACATGAAAATTATCCTGGCTCAAATTCATGACGAAAGCGGCTCCTCCGAGGAAGCGCTGCGAATCTTGGAAAAATGTCTGGAACAAACGGATTCGGATCTGATGAAAGAGATTCCTTTTATTTTGGTTGTGATGGCACGAATTTTTGTACGGTCGCACAAATTGGACGCGGCGAAAGCTTACTGCGAAAAAGTGTTGGCCTCTGCCTATTCGGACACTGAGATTTGGATTCAGGGGCATCGGACGCTTGCAGAAATCGCTTTAAAACAGGGACGATTTCCGGAAGCAATCTATAATTGCGAGCAAGCGATTCACCTGAGTCAAAAACATCATCGAATTGCGGAGCTTTCACGGGGTTTTACGTTGTTATGCGACATTTACAAACAACAGGGCGATTTTATGACTGCCGCAGACACGTTTATACGAATGCAAGCCTCAATCGAACACCATTTAAGGGAAAAATCGACAATCCACTAAAAGAAAAAAAACGACTCGCAGCGAGTCGTTTTTTCTTAAACATAATTGTCATCAGGCAAGCCGTTCGGATTACGAGCCCAATCGCAGCCAGTTGCGCAGCGTTCGCTTGAACATGGTGCCCAAGCCTGCTTTCGCCACATCCTCTTCAACGATTACTTCCGTTCGGCTGATTTCCTTTCCGCCATTCAAAATGATGACATGGCCGACGACTGTTCCCTTTTGAATCGGCGCCTGAATCGGCAGCAGCTCCGTTTTTTGCGTATAGGCGTCCTTCTTTTCTCCCTTTTTGGTTAAAATGCCGACGGTATCTTTGGCAATAAGCGGCACCGACTCCGTGAACCCTTTATTAACGTGAACGTTTTGAATCACTTGTCCTTTTTTATAAATCGCTTGGCTGTCAAAATTGGCAAATGCCCAATCCAGCATGCCGGCAATTTCCATGTTGCGAACGGCTGACGTCGGTTCCCCCATTACCACCGAAATCACCCTGAAACTGCCGCGCTTTGCGGTCGCGGACAGGCAATATTTCGATTCTCCCGTAAAGCCGGTTTTCAGACCGTCAACTCCCGTATAGAACCGCACCAATTTGTTGGTGTTAACCAGCCAGAATGGCTTCTCCGAATCTTTGCGCAAATAGTCTTGATACATCGACGTCCATTTCAAAATCATCTCATGCTTCAGGAGTTCCCTCGACATAATGGCGACATCGTAGGCAGAACTGTAATGATTGTCTGTCGGCAGACCGTTGCAATTCACAAAGTGGGAATCTTTCATGCCAAGCTCCTGTGCCCGTTCATTCATGAGACGCACAAATTCCTCTTCCGATCCGGCCAAATGTTCCGCCACTGCTACCGACGCATCATTTGCCGAACCCAAAGCGATCGCCTTCAGCATTTCTTCCAGCGACATTTCTTCTCCCGGTTCCAAATAGATTTGAGAACCTCCCATTGAAGCGGCCCGTTCGCTTGTTCGAATCTTGTCTGTCAGTTTTGCTTTTTCCGAATCGATGGCTTCCATTGTCAACAGCATCGTCATGATTTTTGTGATGCTGGCTGGAGGCAGTTTGTCATGACTGTTTTTTTCATACAAAACTGTCCCTGTTGCCGCATCCATCACGACGGCTGCTGCAGCCTGCTTGGCAATTTGAACTTGTCCTTTGCTCTCTTGTTGTTTATGTTCCGCAGCCATTGCGTGGGAGGCAGGCCATGCCATGCTGCCCGCCATCAGCCCCGCCACCAATCCGCTTGCGATGGTCCCTTTAAATACCCTACCCCACATACTGCGATTCCCTCCTTTGATAGTCACAAGTAGTGTGCCACCGCCGGATGGTTTTTATCACATTATATGGATATTCCGTCAATCTTCGTGATATTGCGGACGATCCAAGGAAAATATTTCTCCCAGCCGAGTGTAATCCAAACCGGCAAGTCGGCCCGCAGGACGCAATTCATGAACCCGAATCTTCCCATTGTCAATGATCGAATCCTCAATATGAAACTGCACCACTTGCCCAATGATCAAATCCGTGTCCGGTCCATTGCCGAGTTCTAGAATCTGATGCAGTTTGCATTCCATCGCCGCCTTGCATTCTTCAATAAGCGGCACGTCGATTGTCCGGCTGGGAAGGGTATGCAAGCCTGCTCGCTCCACTTCGGAAATATGGCTCGGATACGCACAGGAAGTATGATTGATCTGTTCGATTAACCGTTCTTCCGCCACATGCACAACAAACTCTCCCGTCCGTCTTATGTTGCGGGCGGTATCCTTATACGCTCCCCCTTCTTTTCTGGAAACTGCGATCGCAAGCATCGGCGGGTCTGTGCAAACTACATTATAGAAGCTGAAGGGCGCCCCATTAACAACCCCTCCCTCCGACAACGTTGTGACTAATGCAATCGGACGTGGTGCGACCAAACCGATCAACAGCTTGTAAATTTCAGTCTCCGACAGATCGTTCGGTTCCAGAATCATGGCAGCCTCCAGGATTGCATATAGTTTCGATCTTCCGACTGCAAAGCCGCTTGTGTCGTATACAAAGGCCGGAATGTATCGATCATGACCGCCAACTCCTGCGTGTCCTGCTTGCCAATGCTCGCTTCTACAGTACCTGGATGGGGACCGTGCGGAATCCCTGCCGGGTGCAGCGTAATCGATCCCTGCTCGATTCCCTTGCGGCTCATAAAGTTTCCATCCACGTAATACAACAACTCATCACTCTCGACATTGCTGTGATTATAGGGAGTGGGAACAGCATGCGGGTGATAATCGTACAGACGCGGAACAAAGGAACAGACGACAAAATTACGGCCTTCAAATGTTTGATGCACGGGCGGCGGTTGATGGATGCGTCCGGTGATCGGTTCGAAATCTTCAATATTAAGAGCGTACGGATACAGATATCCGTCCCATCCCACCACATCAAAGGGATGATAGTCATAGCCATAGGAGGTGATCATTCCGCCGGCTTTGACGCGAATTTCAAATTCTCCTTTTTCATCAAAAGTTGCCAGTTGTTCAGGAACACGAATATCCCGTTCGCAGTACGGGGAATGTTCCAGCAATTGGCCATGCTCGTTCCGATAGCGGTCCGGCGGGTAAATAGCGGATCGGGTCTCCACCACCAGGAAACGAGACGCCTCTTCCGGCACCAGTTTATAGGTCGTTCCGATCGGAATCACCAGATAATCG
>JAGVBM010000159.1 GCA_020059765.1 Bacillota bacterium | reverse complement strand
TGGCCACGCTTTGCATCGGCGGCGGACAAGGCGTCTCGATGATCGTCGAAAGAATCTCATAATCGAGTCACTTGGGAACGATTTGCGAACTGTTTGTGAAAGAATTGTGAACGTCTTGTTTTCCTTGAAATAGCCAATGTTTTCAAAGTTTCTTTTAATTGACAGTTAAACTCATTATATTGTACTATGGTCTAGGCCGATTTCACCAAGAGGGACGCGAGTTTCGCACTATGAAACACCAGGAGCCGTTGCGTATGAATGAATATCGTGCAACAGTGCGTAAAACGGTGAGCAGAACACTTTATATTGCAGTTTTATGGACGATACTTTGGGTGGTCCTGCCGGGATGGAAAGACATCTTTTCCGGGCTGGCGATAGGATCGGCTGTAAGCGTATACTTTGCGATTAGTGTGGCGCGGCAAACGGAGATGGCAGCGGCTGTTTCGGTGCGAAAAGAGAAAAAAAAACCGATTACCGCCATGGTGTCCCGAATTGCGATCGTTGCACTGGCTGTGATGATGCAAGCCAAATTGGGTTACCCGAATGTCCTGCTGATGATCCTCTCATTCTTTACATACCAGGGGGTCATATTGGCGGACCTGTTCATAAATAGGGGGAATAAATTGGGAAGGTGGTGAAATGGATGGAGCATTTTTTTCCGACGATTCATCTGTTCGGCATTAAAGGTTTGGAGTTGAATGTTACCGTTGCGCTCATGTCATTGATTGCTTCCGTTTTTGTAGCACTCATTTCCTTAGCCGCTGTGCGCCGTTTGGAAATGCGTCGCCCTGGAAAAATGCAGAATTTCCTTGAAATGCTTGTTGATTTCATTCGCGGACTCGCGAAGGACACAATAGGAACCAAACATGCGGAAGCCTGGGTGCCTTTGGGGCTGACGCTGTTTATCTGGATGTTTATTGCGAATCAGATGGGACTGATTGGGAATCTGCGCTTCGCAATCGAACACCCGTCATTGGGGATCTCCGCCGAACAGCTCGCAGAAGCTGGAGGACACGGAGAAGTTTCTTTGTGGATGTCCCCGACGGCGGATATCAGCGTGGCGATGGCCATGGGGATCGCGATGGTTTTGTTGAGCCACTTCGTCGGCCTTCAAAAACCGGGTTCCTACTTTAAGCATTGGGTAACTCCGCTGTGGATGTTCCCGATTCATCTGATCGAGGAACTGCCGAAGTTCCTGACGCTGGGTCTTCGTTTATTCGGCAACATTTTCGCCGGGGAAGTGCTGGTTGGCGTCATTATAGGGATTCCGCTGGCGTTCGGATGGGTAGGCGGGAGTGTCATCGGCGGCATTCCGATGTTTATCTGGCTGGGCTACTCAATCCTCGTCGGAACGATTCAGGCGTTTGTGTTTACGGTATTGACTCTCGTGTACGTGGGTCAGAAGATTCCGCACGATAATCATTAATAGTTTAATTACAAGTATTCATAATTAGGAGGAATATTGAACATGGAATTGACAGTTCTTGCTGCAGGTATCGCATTGGGTCTGGCGGCTGTTGGCGCTGGTATTGGCAACGGTTTGGTTGTGGGTCGTTTTCTCGAAGGGATTGCTCGTCAGCCTGAAGCTCGCGGTCTGTTGATGACCAATATGTTTATCGGTCTCGGATTGGTCGAAGCTCTCCCGGTTATCGCAGTTGCAATCGGTTTGATTATGTTCTTTACAAAATAAGCCTACGAGATTGCATGGAGACGCGGCGGGCGGGATAAGAAGACTTGTCCTCGCCATTCTTTTGTCCTTTGTCCCTTAGAGAAAGGAGTGAGATAGTTGAAGTTTGAGTTGGGTACAATGTTATTTCAGTTAGTCATGTTTCTGATTCTCTTTCTTTTTTTGAAGCGATTTGCCTTTGGTCCGCTGATGAAAACGATGAACGAGCGTCAGCAATATATTGAAAATCAAATTACTGCCGCTGAGAGCAATCGGCAAGAGGCTGAGGAATTGGTGAAAAAACACCGCGAAGAGTTGGAAGCGGTGAAAAGAGAAGCGGCGGATCTGCTGGACAATGCCCGTCGAATGGGCGAAAAGCAAGCCGCTGAGATTGTTGAAGCAGCCGAAGCGGAAGCGAAACGCGCGAAAGATCAAGCTGTTGCCGACATCAATCGGGAAAAGGAATTGGCGCTTGCGGAGCTTCGCGATCAAGTTGGACAGCTGTCCGTTATGTTGGCTGGCAAAGTGATTGCAAAAGAATTGGATGCGGCAAAGCATAAAGACCTGTTCGATGAAGCTGTGAAAGAGATGGGGGAACAGGTATGCTAGGTGGTGCAGTTGCGAAGCGGTACGCCGAAGCGCTTTTCTCCATCGCGCAGGATCAGAATAACATTCAGGGTATTGAAGCGGATTTGTCGGTGATCGTCACCGCGCTGGAAGAATATCCGGACTTGAAGCGAATTCTTCAGCATCCGGCCATTTCTCCAGCTGTAAAAAAACAGCAAGTTGCGGAGTTGTTTGAAAAAGCGGTATCCGCGACCGTGCTGAATTTTGTCCGGTTGCTGCTGGATCGCCGCCGTGAAAATGAACTGCCGAAAATCTATGAACAATTTGTGCAAATGGCGGATCAAGCGCGCGGTCAGGTAAAAGCGCATATCGAAACGGCTTTCCCGCTGGATGAGACCGAATTGAAGGGTCTGGCGGAAAAACTGGGTGCCGTATGCGGCAAACAACTTGACGTCTCATCGTCTGTGAATGAGGAATTGATTGCCGGCGCCCGCTTGAAAGTGGGAGACCGGGTGATAGATGCGAGTGTGAAGGGTCAACTGGATCGTTTGCAACAGAACATTAAGCGGAACCAAGTACGGTAGATAGGGGTGAAAAAATGAGCATTCGTCCTGAGGAAATTAGTGCATTAATCAAACAACAGATTGAGAATTATCAATCTGATATTCAAGTATATGACACAGGCACCGTAATCCAAGTGGGTGACGGTATTGCACGTATCCATGGACTGGAAAAGGTCATGGCCGGCGAGCTGCTCGAATTTCCGAACGGTGAATTCGGAATGGCGTTCAACTTGGAAGAAGACAACGTGGGCTGCGTGGTGCTTGGACCGGTTGCGGGAATTAAAGAAGGCGACACCGTAAAACGCACCGGCAACATTACACAAGTTCCGGTGGGGGATGCGCTGATTGGACGCGTGGTGAATCCTTTGGGCCAGCCGGTTGACGGACGGGGAGCGATCGAGACCAAGGAATTCCGTCCGATTGAATCTCCGGCGCCCGGCGTAATTGACCGGAAATCGGTGCACGAACCGATGCAAACCGGTATCAAAGCGATCGACTCCATGATTCCGATCGGCCGCGGTCAGCGGGAGCTGATCATCGGCGACCGGCAAACGGGGAAAACGGCGATCGCGATTGATGCGATTATCAACCAAAAAGGCCAAAACATGATCTGCATTTACGTGGCGATCGGGCAAAAGCAATCGACCGTTGCCCAAGTTGTTGAAACTTTGCGCAAGCACGGCGCGATGGATTACACCATCGTGGTGACCGCTTCCGCTTCCGATCCGGCACCGCTCTTGTTCTTGGCTCCGTATGCGGGTGTGGCGATGGGCGAACACTTTATGTACAACGGCGGCCATGTGCTGGTTGTGTATGACGATTTGTCCAAACAAGCGGCCGCCTACCGTGAAATGTCGCTCTTGATGCGCCGTCCTCCCGGACGTGAAGCGTTCCCGGGGGATGTGTTCTACCTGCATTCCCGTCTGTTGGAGCGTGCGGCAAAACTGTCCGACAAACTGGGAGCCGGTTCCTTGACGGCGCTGCCGTTTATTGAAACGCAAGCGGGTGACGTTTCGGCCTATATTCCGACCAACGTCATCTCCATTACCGACGGTCAGATCTTCCTGGAAGCCGACCTGTTCTATGCAGGTGTGCGGCCGGCTGTTAACGTCGGGTTGTCCGTATCCCGGGTAGGCGGTTCCGCGCAGATTAAAGCAATGAAGAAAGTTGCGGGAACACTGCGCCTCGATCTTGCGCAGTATCGTGAACTGCAAGCATTCGCACAGTTCGGATCCGATTTGGACAAAGCGACGCAAGCTCGTCTGAACCGCGGAGAGCGCATGGTTGAAATCCTGAAGCAGGGCCAATACCAGCCGATGCCGGTCGAGAAGCAAGTAATCTCCATCTGGACGGCAGTAAACGGCCATCTGGACGATCTCGCCGTCGAACAGATTCGTCGCTTCGAGAAAGAGTTTTTGACCTTTGTTGATACAAACTATCCGCAAATTCCGAAAGCAATCGTGGAGACGAAAGATCTTTCCGATGAAACGGTGAACCTGCTGAAGCAGGCGGTCGACAAATTCAAAACGACGTTTGTCGGTTAATCCGGCTTCTCGTAGATGAGGTGGTGAAACGAGATGGCTAATACACGTGATCTTCGTCGTCGGATTCGAAGTGTCAAGAACACGCAGCAAATTACAAAAGCGATGAAAATGGTGGCTGCTGCCAAACTGCGCCGGGCGCAGGAGCGTGTGACGCTGGCACGGCCGTATGCGGCGAAATTGGAAGAAGTCATCGGCAGCATTGCAAAAGCGGGCGGTTCCCGCCACCCGATGCTGCAAAAACGGACCGTAAAGAAAATCGGATATGTCGTGATAGCTGCTGACAGGGGGCTTGCCGGCTCATTCAATGCACAGGTCGTACGGCAAGCAATCAATGAGGTTAAGGGCAAGTCAAAAGATGAGTATGTGATTTTTGCCATCGGCAGAAAGAGCCGCGATTTCTTTGCGAAGCGAGGCTATCCGCTGATTGGCGAAATCACCGGCTTGTCTGATTTCCCAACTTTCTCTGATATTAAACGGGTAACGGAAGCTGTCGTAAAAATGTATGAAGAGGAAACCTTCGATGAAGTTTACCTCATTTATAACAAATTCAATTCCGCGATATCGCAAACGCCGATAACCAAGCAGATTCTGCCGCTGAAAGACGTTGGCGGGGAAGCTTCGACCGGCCCGTCCGCCAGCTACATTTATGAACCGTCTGCGGAAGAGGTGCTTGAGAAACTTCTGCCAAAATATGCGGAAACGTTAATTTACTCGGCGCTGCTGGAATCGAAAGCATCTGAACACGGAGCGCGCATGACCGCAATGGGTAACGCAACGGACAACGCCAGCGAGATGATCGCATCACTCACATTGTCGTTGAACAGAGCGCGGCAAGCGGCGATTACCACGCAGATTACCGAAATTGTCGGCGGTGCGGAAGCTCTGAAATAAGATCGGAAGATTGGAGGGACAAGGATGAATACTGGACATATCGTACAAATATTGGGTCCGGTGGTGGACGTTCGCTTCCCGGAAGGACAACTTCCTGAGTTGAACAACGCCCTGACCATCAACTATAAGGCACAAAATGAAAAAGAGCGCGATATCAAATTGACCCTGGAAGTGGCGCAGCACCTTGGGGACAACATGGTGCGGACGATCGCCATGTCAAGCACCGACGGTTTGGTGCGCGGAACCGAAGTTGCCGATACGGGAGCACCGATTTCCGTACCGGTGGGTCAAGCGACACTCGGCCGTATTTTCAACGTGTTGGGTGAAACGATTGACGAAGCGGGACCGGCAGGGACAGAGGAAAGACATCCGATTCATCGGCCGGCTCCGGAATACACGGATCTCTCGACGAAAGTTGAGATTCTGGAAACCGGTATCAAAGTGATCGACCTGCTCGCTCCTTACATCAAGGGGGGCAAGATCGGACTCTTTGGCGGTGCGGGTGTAGGAAAAACCGTGACCATGCAGGAACTGATTCACAACATCGCGAAGCAGCACGGCGGTTTCTCCGTGTTTGCCGGTGTAGGTGAACGTACTCGTGAAGGGAACGACCTGTACCACGAAATGAAAGATTCGGGCGTTATCGACAAGACCGCAATGGTGTTCGGACAAATGAACGAACCCCCGGGTGCGCGCGCGCGCGTCGCCTTGACCGGTCTGACAATGGCCGAGTATTTCCGTGATACGGAAGGACGCGATATCCTTCTGTTCATCGACAATATTTTCCGCTTCACGCAAGCAGGCTCTGAAGTGTCCGCCCTGCTCGGACGGATGCCGTCTGCCGTGGGTTACCAGCCGACGCTGGCAACTGAGATGGGACAATTGCAAGAACGGATTACATCCACTAAGAAAG
>JAGVBM010000073.1 GCA_020059765.1 Bacillota bacterium | reverse complement strand
CCGCCTCGCAGCAGTCTGAACTATCACAGGGAGCTTGCATTGACAACCCCGTTGATCAATTTTAACGGTGCGCTGATCCATGATCCGGCCGCACCGGGGTTTGACATGCACTTTCCGATGGATCGGCACGTGGCCTTATCGATTGTGGAAGAATGCAAAAGGCATCACGTGGAAAACGTAATGGTTGAATTAAAGGATCGGTATTATGTACAGCGGGTTGACGAACTCATCCATTTTCTTGGTGACGGTACGCTGCCGGCGGGCGTCGGACCGATTGAATCCTATCTGCTGGATCACCCCACAAGCATACTGATTCGCACCCCCAAGGAGCAAATCAATCCTCTGCGCAACGCGTTGAATCGGAACTACCAAGGGCTTGTGGCACACCGGTACTGGAGTGCGCCATATCATGTAGTGGAAGTGGTGAAAGCGGGGATTTCGAAAGCTACCGGACTCCGCATTGTCAGCGAAAAACTGGGCTTTCATGCCGAAGACGTGATTGCTTTCGGAGACGAGGAAAACGATCTGGAAATGATTCGGTGGGCCGGTTTGGGGGTGGCGATGGGAAACGCCAATCCGGTTTTGAAACAGGCTGCCGATCATATTACCGATACAAATGAAAATAACGGAATTGCTCTGCTTCTGGAACAATTGTTGCTGAAGGCTTGAGAAAAGCAGAGGAGGAATCGGGGTTGCTCACTGATTTGCATTGGACCGTCTTGGAGCGCTTGCTGTTGGCCCTCGTATTGGGAGGAGCCATCGGCTGGGAGCGGGAGTACCATAACAAGCAGGCGGGATTTAAAACCCACGTATTGGTCTGCGTCAGCAGCGCGTTGATCATGTTAATCTCCATCTACGGATTTGCCGACATGATCGATCACCCAAATGCTAGATTTGACCCGGCCCGGCTGGCCGCACAAGCCATTTCAGGCATCGGGTTCCTTGCCGGCGGAGCCATCCTGGTTCGCCCGGATTTGGTTGTGTCCGGTTTGACTACGTCTGCCACGTTATGGATGGCCATGGCGATCGGCTTGGGGGTAGGCACCGGTTTTTATTTTGGGAGTATTGTCGCCACTCTGCTGGTGTTGTTTGCCACACTTGCGCTTCCCTACGTGGAGCACCGAATGATACGAACCAACAGCAAGCAAAAAAGATTGACAATTACAATGGCGGATCGGCCCGGCCAATTGGGAAAAATCGCCTCGCTGCTCGGCAATGAAGGATGCAACATTCGCGAGGTGAAGCTGCATGACGAAGAAAAGCGGGGAAAAAAAGGTTCGCTGATTGTGACGGAAATTACGGTGATTGTTCCGCCGGGCAAGGAATTGCTGGTTTTGACCGATCTCTTGCTGACCGTTGAAGGAGTCGATGATATCCAGTGGGAATCTTGACCCTCCGGCTTCTGCTGCTGGAACGGGTTGCAATTTGCGGTTTTTTGACGTAGTGTGAAGGTTAGAAGTGAATAAAGGAAGGGGCGTGGGACAATGACGGCAGCCAAGACGATTTTGGCCATGGTGTCGAATCTGATGTATTCGGTAAAAATCCGTGAAGCAGCAAGCAAGCTGGGGGCAACGGCGGCATTTGTGGAATCGAGCGAAGAATTGGCAAACAAGATCCGGGAGATTCGCCCATCCTTGGTGATTTTTGAACTGTCTTCGCTGCAGCCCGGTTGGCAGGAGGCGGTGCAAGCAGCCAAGTCGGCAGGATTGCCGATGATCGCATACGGACCGCATGTTGACGTAAAAGCAAGAGAGGAAGCGCTGCAAGCGGGTATTGATGAAGTTTACGCCAACTCCAAATTTAATCTTGAGTTGTCGAGATTGTTGGAGGATGCGTTATCGCAAGCATAAAGAAAACTTGGCTCGCCAAGCCTTTAGGCGCAGGCGGGCCTTAGTTGCCCTGATGTCGATAGAACAAAATTTATAAATTCCTATCGACTAAACAGAAACCAGTACGGTACGGGAAGATCCCGTCGTGCTGGTTTTTTTACTCAGGATCGATATACCGGGACAGTTTGAGGAACGATTTTCCGATATTTGAAGGAACTTGTCGACCGCATCAAGAAATAATCATAAATACTGTCTGATTCCGAGTGCAAAGGGAACCGGCTGCATCCCGAACGCATGCTGAAAGGGTGTCGGGTCGCAAGTGTTCCCTTCCAGCAGCATGTAGAGTTGGGCACGGGTGATCGGAAAGAACGAATATCGTTCCATCAAGCGGATGATGGGCCGCATGACGGCCAACGGCACGTGGAGTTTCGGCTTCTTTTTCCCGAGAGCGGACGCGATTTCGTCGAGCATTTCATTGTAGCTGAAGGATTCCGGCCCGCCGACATCATAGGTATTGCGGATCGTTTCGGGCATCGTCAGAGATTGGGCGAATGCTGCCGCCACCTGCTCGAGGGCGATCGGCTGCAGCCGATATTCGCCGGAGCCGATAATCGGGAGCAGGGGGGCTTTCCGAATCATATCGGCGAGCATGTTGACAAATTCGTCTTTCGGTCCGAAAATGATTGACGGCCGGAAAATGGTCCAGTCCAGATCGGATTCCCGCACGATCCGTTCGGCCAAGCCCTTGCTGTGGGAATAGCCGGACAAGGAACCGACACGGGCACCCAATGCGCTCATATGTACATACCGTTTGATGCCCAGTTTTTGCGCTGACTCCGTTATATGGCGGGTTGACTGCACATGCAGCCGGTCAAAGGTAATGCTGCGGGCGGGAAATTCACGAATGATTCCGACAAGATGGATCACAGCGTCACAATTGTGCATTCCCTGTTCAACGCTGGCCGCATCCAGCACGTCGCCGTGCACGATTGTCACTCGCGGCCGATCGGCGGCGGACAATTGAAGTTTGTGTTCCGACCCGGACCGGACGAGGATTTGCAGATCATGCCCGTGCAGCAGACTGGCTTGTGTCACTGCCTGGCCCACGTAACCAGTGGCGCCGGTAAGGAAAACTCGCATGGAATACACCCCACTATTCGGTTATTTCTTTTATTATAACAATCATAGAGGATGAAACCCATGACAAACGACAAATTGCGAATCACGACGACGTTTCCGTTGAGCGAGAAGCATCGCACGGCAATTCTGGAGGTCGAACCGGAGGCGGATTTGCGGGTCTGCGAATCGATTGACAAAGCGGAAGATGCGTTGGCTGATACGGAAATTTTGCTGACCTACGGAGAAGATTTGACGCCGGAATGGATTGACAAATGCAGAAGTTTGAAGTGGATTCAAGTGATTTCCGCCGGATTGGACCGCATGCCGTTTCCGGCAATTGACAGGCGGGGAATCCTTGTGACCAATGCCCGGGGAATTCATGCGATTCCCATTTCCGAATATGTCATGGGCATGGTTCTGTCGATCGTTCGCCGCTTTCCCCAATTCTTTGAACTGCAGCAAAACAACGATTGGGATCGGTCGATCCGGATTGACGAAGCGGAAGGAACTACGATCGGAATTCTCGGGGCGGGTGCGATTGGATCGGCGATCGCGGAGAGAGCGAAAGCTTTCGGAATGAAAACGATCGGCATGAATACAAGCGGCCGACCGGCAGCCCACTTTGATGAAATGGCAGCGCGGGAGAAAATGGACCGGGTATTGGCAGAATCCGATTTTATCGTTGTCATCGTCCCCTTGACCCCCGATACGAATCGGATGATCGGCGAACGGGAATTGCGGCTGATGAAGCAGACGGCCTGGTTGATCAATATTGCCCGGGGCGACGTCGTGGAAGAAGATGCTCTGGTGCGGGTGTTGGCCGAAGAGCGGATTGGCGGCGCCGTGCTCGATGTGTTCCGCCAAGAACCCCTCCCCGCTGACCATCCGCTCTGGCAAGTCAAAAACTGCTTGCTGACTCCCCATGTCTCCGGCAGATCACCGAAGTATATGGAGCGGGCGATGGCGATTTTTCTGCAAAATTTGGCTGTGTATCGCGACCGGAAAGTGACGGGCCGCACCTATGGAAACTTTGTGAATCGGGTTGATCCCGCCAGAGGGTATTAAATGAATCAACAGGTTTCGAGGAGGCTCTAATGGAACGCATTCTGATGATTTCATATTTTGCGCCGCCGGTCCTGTCTGCAGAATCGATTCTGGTCGGCAAGCTTCTGCCGGAACTGGCCCGCCATTATCAGGTTGACTTGATTGCCGTGGGCGAAGATCCGGATTTTCGCAAGGATGAAGCATTGGCAAAATGGATGACGGCTGAAAACGTTCATGTATACCGGTACAACAATCCGAAACCGGCGAATAAAATCGTCCGCCGGCTGTACCAGAAAAGTTCCGCCCTGTTTCAGGACGTCAACGACAAATGGATGCGTCAAGTGCTGCTTCACCATAAGCTGCAGCCGCCTTACAAGCTGATCTATTCCCGTTCCCAACCAGGAATCAGCCACCTGGTTGCCCATGAATTCAAACATCGGCTGGGAATCCCGTGGGTGGCCCAATTCAGCGATCCGTGGGCCAACAACCCGTATCACCAATACCCGGTGGAATGGATGCATGCCGTTGATCAGAAGAATGAGGCAACTGTGATTCGAAATGCGAATCGGTTGATCTTTCCCACTTTGGAAATTCGCAACTTGGTCGCGTCTCATTACCCGGATGTGAAGGTAAAAGGGATTTCCTCCATTTTCCCGCATTACTTCGCAGATTGCCTGTATGGAGAAGCCGATGCCGCGAATCCTGCCGAGTCAGGCAGCAGGGAAGGCCGGATTGTGATCTCGCACATCGGTGATTTCTACGGACTTCGTTCGCCGGAACCGTTGTTGAAGGCGCTTGCCGCAATTGAACAAAAGCGGCCGGAAATCAATCAGCGGCTGCACGTGCGGATGATCGGCAACGTGGAACAAAAGTTTCATTCCATGATCGACACGATGCGGGAGAAAACCGGAGCCACGGTGGAACGGGTGGGACAGGTTCCCTATCTGCAAAGTTTGGCGGAAATGAAGCAGAGCGACATATTGCTGTTGGTTGACGCGCCAAGCGATGTGAATTTGTTTTTGCCCTCCAAGCTGATTGATTATTTTGGTGCACGAAAGCCGATTATGGGAATAACGTCGCAACAGGGAACGACCGGTTCGTTGATCCGTCAATACGGCTTCCCTGTGATTGACCCCCGGGAGCCGGAGAGGATTGCGGCCGCATTGATCGACATGGCAGAAGAATTTGATCGGTATTCCCGGCGGGCTGCCGACAATGATTATGAGATATTTACCGCCGAATCGGTGGCGGCAGAATTGGTCAATCTGTTCGAACATTTGCGGCAGTAAGCACAGGAACGTACTGGGAAAGGAAGATTCGGATGTTTACCGGTTGGACGGAAGAAGATTTCTCTGTGTTTGAAATTGATGGATTGGGACCGCGCATGGAAGCGCTGAAAGCCCGCGTGCGTCCGAAGTTCGAAGCGATCGGCGGTGAATTGGCGCCTGATTTGTCGGCTTATTACGGTGAAGAATTTTTTGTGCATGCGGCCAGACACGCGCGGCGCAAAACCAACCCGCCTAACGATTCCTGGGTGAGTTTTGCGACCAACCCTCGCGGGTATAAAATGCTGCCCCATTTTCAGGTGGGGTTATGGTCGACACACGCCTTTGTGCAGTTTGCGATTATTTACGAATGCCTCGTCAAGCAGGAGTTCGGTGCAAAATTGGCCAAGCACTGGCCGGACATCCAACGGGAAATTCCGGATCACATGCTGTGGTACGATGATCATGTCAAACCGAAGCCGCTGCGGCATGTAGAAATGGACGGGAAAATCGATATCTTTACACAAAAATTGACCCGAAATAAAAACGGGGAACTGTTGGTCGGCATCGAAATTCCCCGCAGCGAAGCCATTGCCTTGTCAGGGCAAGAATTTCTTGCACGGGCGCGGAAGACGATGTTTGAGTTGGCCCCGCTGTATACGTTATTGCAGCGGCCATGAGACAGCAGTTGGCGAAGGAAAGGAGAATGGACGTGAAGTTTACAAGAGAAGACGCGTGGACATTGCTGAACGAGCACACTCAAAACCCGAGCTTGATCAAACATGCATTGGCGGTGGAAACCTCCATCCGTGCCTATGCGAACAAATACGGCGAAGATTCGGAGAAATGGGGAATCGTTGGACTGCTGCACGATTTCGATTACGAGAAACATCCCACTCCGGAGGAGCACCCCTATATAGGGTGTGACATACTGCGTCAATCGGGCTATCCGGAAGAGATGATACATGCAATTATGGCTCATGCCGATTATACGGGAGTCAAACGGGAATCTTTACTGGACAAGACATTGTTTGCGGTTGACGAATTGTCCGGGTTTGTTACGGCGGTTGCTTTGGTGCGGCCGACGAAAAGCATCTTTGACGTCGATGTGAAATCGGTCAAAAAGAAATTGAAAGACAAAGCGTTCGCCCGCGGCGTTTCCCGTGAAGATGTCTACAAAGGCGCGGAGGAACTGGGCGTTGACTTGGACGAACATATTCAATTCGTGATTGATGCGCTGCAAGAGAGGGCTGACGAGTTGGGACTGCGGGGTATTGAAATTTCCGGGACGAGACTTGAGGCCTAGAAAATAAGGCTGTAATTGCGTTCACATGAGAGATATGCGCCAAAAGACTGGGACTTTTGGCGCATTTTTTTGTTGTTGACAGGATTTGATTTGAAAGTCGTTGTAATTGTTACCATAAGAAGAGATCGGGCTTGCTCTCGGGAATAAACGACTTATACTTGCAACTGATGAACAAGGCAAAACCGTCGAAAGACGGTGACGCAAAGCTGCGGGCCTACGGAATAGAGGGGGGACTATTCCACGGCAGCCGAGCCGCCACAGTGGTAGCACACCCGTGTCTGCCATGAAAGGCAGGACACTACTCAGGGATGGAGGTGTGTTATGAGATTGCAATTATCGACAAATCCTGTCGGGTTTGTGCACGAGTCGGAAGTATTCTTTGATTCGATGTTTGAGCAAGTGTTGGATTACCTGAAACGAAGCAATCAGTCGGCATTGGAGATTTGGGTAATTTTCGAATCCATGAAACAGCAAATCCTGCAAGTAGCCGACGACAGGTGGGGCCACCCGAGAGCCGATACGGCACATATCATGGCATATACCAATGAATTGCTGGTACTGGAGTATGAGCTGCTGACAAGTGAAACAACGAATGAGGAAACGAGAAGCATCCTGTTGATGTTGCTGTCGATGGTGTATTACCGATTGGGAGATGCCGAGAAGGCAAAACAGATCGCTCTTTACGCACGGAGAGAATTCAACCGCTTGCGACTGCGTGAACAACTGGCGTTTACTGATCTGTTTCTCGCGCTGTGCTCCCTTGAATTGGGTGAATGGGAAGAGGCGGGTGACCGATGCGTATTGGCTCTGCATGAGCTGCCGATTGACAAAGATTCTTTGGGGGTTGCCGAAGTCTGGAAAACCTACGCACAAATCCTGCACAAGTCGAGTCATACCGACAAAGCGGTGGCGGCGCTGCTGCTTGCCTCCGAGATATATGCCAGACAGGGAGAAGCGGCCCGTCAGGTCAAATCGATTCTGAATCTGTCATTGCTTCTGACCGGTCAAGGCGATTGGCACGGCGGAATTTATCATTTAAAAAAAATCTTGCCGCTTTGCAGACAACAGGGGTTGCAAACTCTGGAACTGGAAGTGCTGCATATGCTGTCCCACCTGTTCCAAAAGACGGGGCAGCGTATGGGCGCCGCCGGCTGCCAATTGCGAATCAGCCAACTTGTTTCTGCTTCTGCATGACACATATCCAAATATACTGGGGCTGTAATAGGGGCTGTCCTAAAAGTCACGAGGTGACTAAGGGGCAACCCTTTTCGTTAGTCGATTGGGTGAGAATAACCTGGGGCCGCCTGCGCCAAAGGTTTGGCGAAGTCAAGTTTTTTAAAGAGGAAGGAATTTATTGAGGATGTCAAGAAATAAAATTAATGGAATAGAGAGAAAAGAGTGACAATACGATTTCGGAAGGTGGGGGTATTTGTGAAAACGTTGGAAGAGAAAGGCATCCTGAACCTGACGTTGACAACCATGCTGGAAGATGTATGTAAGCGGTTTCCTGAACGGAGTGCCATTTACTTTTTTGGGAACGAAATCAACTATCAGACATTGTGGGGATATGCCCAACGGTTTGCTGCGGGACTAGCCGAAATTGGCATCTCGAAAGGCGACAGGGTGGCTGTCATGCTGCCGAATTCGCCGCAATATGTGATTGCCTATTTTGGCATTTTGCTTGCCGGAGGTATTGTCGTGCAGGTCAATCCGATGTCGGTGGAACGGGAAATCGAACATTTCTTGAGTGATTCGGGCGCCAAGGCAATGGTGGTGTACGGACCGTTCCTGCCGAAAGTGAACGGGGCGCCGAGTTCGGCCAATCTCTTGCGGAAAATTGCGGTCGAACTTCCGCCGACAGACAAAACATACGAAGATGGATCTGTCGGATTCGAATCTTTTGTGGCGGGAGCAGCAGGTCCTGTACCGCAAGCGAATCTGTCACCGGATGAGGTGGCCGTTTTGCAATATACGGGAGGCACTACCGGTCGTTCCAAAGGCGCGATGCTGACGCATCGGAACCTGATTGTGAACGCTTATCAAAGCCACCTGCTGCTGAGCGGAGGGGGAGAGGAGCAGGAACGGGTGCTTGTGGCGATTCCGCTGTTCCACGTGTACGCCATGACTGCTGCGATGAACACGGGCATTTTCGGCGGGTCCCAACTGATTTTGCTGCCGCGTTTTGAACTGCAGGAAGTACTCGAAACCATCAAGGCCACGCAGCCCCAACTGTTTCCCGGTGTGCCGACGATGTATGTGGCGATCAATGCCCATCCGAAAGCGGAAGAATACGGCATTTCGTCAATTCGCCTGTGCGTCAGCGGTTCAGCCCCGATGCCCGTCGGAGTGATGAGAGAGTTTGAAGCCAAGACACAGGGTACGGTGATCGAAGGGTACGGTTTGACGGAAGCAGCGCCGGTTACCCACTTCAATCCGATCGACTATCGGAAACCCGGGTCCATCGGAACTCCGGTTCCTTTTACCGAAGCCAAAATCGTCGACCTGCACGACGGTACGACCGAATTGCCGGCGAACGAAATCGGGGAATTGGTTGTGCGCGGTCCGCAAGTGATGAAAGGGTATTGGAACATGCCGGACGAGACGGAAAACACACTGCGGGACGGCTGGTTGTTTACCGGGGACATTGCGCGCAAAGACGAGGACGGTTATTACTACATCATTGACCGTAAGAAAGACTTGATCATTGCCAGCGGGTACAACGTCTATCCGCGGGATGTGGAAGAGGTGCTGTATCAGCATCCCGCCATCCAGGAAGCGGTGGTCGTCGGGGTGCCTGACGAATATCGGGGCGAGACGGTGAAAGCCTTTATTGTTGCCAAACAGGGAGCGGCTTTGAGCGAGGAGGAAGTCCAGGAATACTGCCGAGATAAAATGGCCTCCTACAAAGTGCCGCGGATTGTTGAATTCCGGACGGAATTGCCAAAAACGGCCGTCGGCAAAATTCTTCGCCGGGCACTCAAAGAAGAAGCACGCCGCTGACATTCTCTACAGTCCATCCGCAAGCTGATTCCCCCGGAAGCAGCGGGATCATTCGACGATTAAAACCGTGATCTCCGGAGATTCTATACCTGAAGGGGGAAGCGCGATGGATAAAAAACAAAAGCCGACCATTGCTCCAGGGTCGGACGATCTTGAAAAGAAGGCAACGCCGGAAGAGATCGCCGCAGCGGAGTCGACGAAAGTGACGAAGCTCAGTTTCGATGAAGTCGATCCCAGCCGCAAATAAAGGAAGAAAACCTCGATTTCAATCTCAGATCGGGGTTTTTTCTGTATAATAGCAGTACAATGATACTCCGCACAAAGTTGATGTTCCGTTTGACGCCAGCGTTAGGAGGAACGGTAGAATGGAACTGCATTTGCTGCATACAAACGATGTACATAGCCATTTGGACGAATACCTGATTCTCGCCAGTCAAATCCGGCAGCTGCGAAGTCAATTGAAAGGACAGGGACAAACTGTGTTTCTGTTTGACATTGGGGATCATGCCGACCGCATGCGGCCGGAAACGGACGGAACCATGGGTTTGATCAACGCCTCCCTGCTCAGAATCATGAACTATGACGCATGGGTGTTCGGAAACAATGAAGGCTTAATTATCCCGCGCAGACATTGGCAAGAGCTGTGTGCAGAGTCGGGAACTTCCGTACTGGGTTCGAACTTGCGGGAGATGGAATCGGGTCAACCCCTGCCGTTTTTCCAAGATACACTGCTGATCGAGCGAAAGGGCGTCCGACTGGGCGTGATCGGTGTTACCGCACCCTATAACGATTATTACAACATGGAAGGGATTGAAGCGTTACCCCCTTTCAACATCATCCCGCCTTTGATCAAACGTTTGCGGGATCAGGGGGCGGACATTGTCGTCCTGCTCTCTCACCTGGGACTTGCCGTGGATCGGAGGATTGGCGGCGAACTGCCGGGATTGGATCTGATTATCGGTTCCCATACGCACAACCTCCTCGAGCAGCCGGAGAGGGCAGGAGATTCGTGGGTTGTGCAAGCGGGCAAATTCGCCAATTATTTCGGTCATGTAGTGATCGATTTTGACGAGACTGCCCGGCAGATCCGCGATGTCACCGGCTCCGTCGTACCCAGGGACGAAACGGTGCGAGCCGACGCGGATTTGCTTGAGACGATGCGGGTCTGGGGCAGACGGGCCGACACGATTCTGGATCGAACGATTGCCGATGTGCCGGAGGAACTGGCGCATCATTACCATGAAGAGTCGGATTTGGCCAATTTGGTGGCAGATGAAATGCTGGAGTTGTCGCATGCAGACCTGGCGCTGTTAAATTCAGGGGTGTTCCTGTTCGGATTGGAGCGGGGACCTTTGTCCAGAAGAACACTATTGGCTTGCTGCCCGTCGCCGATTAATCCGATTGTCATGAAACTGTCCGGCCGCCAAATTCGAAGTGTGCTGGAACAAGCTTTGGATCCCGAACATACCCGTCGCCGAGGGATGGGATTCGGGTTTCGCGGTAAAGAAATCGGCTCGCTTGCCATTGCGGGGATGCGGGTGAGCTATGGACCGGGCGGAGCAATTGACGAAGTTGACGTGAACGGAGAAGCACTTGCCGTCGATCGCATGTATCAAGTGGTTACCGCCGATTATCTGTATTTCTCAGGCGTGTACGACGAGTTTGCACGAGGCGAAAAAATTCGCTTTGAACCTTACTTTTTGCGTGAAATCCTGGAGAGAGCGATTACCGTCCCTTACAAAATCCGGCGTGCCAAGGTGCGGCGCTGGCTGCCGCAGCGTTTGCTCTTGTGAAACGTTTGCTCTTGTGATGCGGAGGCAAATTCGGTAGGATGAGAAAAGATACAGGAAACAGGAAAAAGGGTGGAGTCCATGAAACTGGTTCGATTGCGCAATTTGGCGCTGGGATTAATATTCGGAGCGTTTTTCATTATGTATCTGGGTGTGTTCGTCAGACCGATGCTGCCGTTTTTGTTTTCCGTCGGGCTGATTATGGTTGCAGTCAGCATCGGCATCTATTTTCGCATGGGTGCGATTTCCATGCGGATTCCGCAAGTTGTTTGCCCCCATTGCGGGAAACAAACGAAAGTGATGGGGCGGGAAGATGGCTGCATGTACTGCAGGGCACCGATTCGCTTGGATGAGAATGGGGAACTTGTACAATAGCGGACAAATGTTTCACATTTCACATTTTCGGGCAAATGTTCTTGTTGACTTTTTCAAAAACTCAGTGATATACTGCCTATAAGTTTAGTGCATAAAAGCGTCTAAGCGTGAAAGCATATTGTGCACAATGAGGTTGCAATACTGTGTCTGTGAAGAACGAAACTCAGTAGACCTGCAGGTTTTCGCTCAGAGACCCGGTGGCTGGTGCGAATCGGGGAAGCCTGCAATGTCGAATTACATTTCGGGAGCGGACGGGAGACTGAACTCCCTTAGCAAAAGCAAGAGTGGGTTGCAGCCTGTTTGACTGTGGCCAACAAGGGTGGTACCGCGGACTGGCAGTTCGTCCCTTCATCGATTGGATGAAGGGATTTTTGTTTTTTCAGGCAATAGAATCCGAATCAGAGGAGTGGAGTCAAAATGGTGATTGTCATGCGGGCAGAGGCAACCGGGAACGATTTGGCGGCTTTGCAAGCCGCAATTGAAGAATTGGGAATGCAGGTTCATGTTTCCCGCGGCGAGGAACGTACCATCGTCGGATTGATCGGCGACAAACGAAATGTGGAAGGATTTCCTTTCACCAGTTTTTCCGGGGTGGAATCGGTGGTTCACGTCACCCATCCCTTTAAGTTGGCCAGCCGGGATTTTCACCCGGAACCGACTGTTGTGGATGTGGGAGGGGTGAAAATCGGCGGCGGCAATCTGGTAGTCATGGCGGGACCTTGCTCAGTGGAAACCCGCGATCAACTGTTGGAAAGCGCGCATGCTGTCAAAGCAGCGGGTGCGCAAATCCTCCGCGGCGGAGCGTTTAAACCGAGAACTTCCCCCTATGCGTTTAACGGACTCGGTGTGGAAGGGTTGAAGCTGTTGGCGGAAGCAAGGGAAGCGACGGGACTGAAAGTCGTGACTGAGTTGATGGATTTGGAACATCTTGACGTTGTGGCGGAATACACCGACATTATTCAAATCGGCGCCCGCAATATGCAGAACTTTCCTCTGCTGCGTGAACTGGGAAAAATCCAAAAACCGATCATGTTGAAACGCGGACTGTCGGCCACGATCGAGGAGTGGCTGATGGCAGCCGAATATATTCTGAGCGGGGGGAATTCGGACGTCATTTTGTGCGAGCGGGGAATCCGTACTTTTGAAACCGCAACCCGCAACACGCTTGACTTGAATGCAGTGCCGGTGGTCAAACGGTTGTCCCACTTGCCGGTGATCGTGGATCCCAGTCATGGTACAGGCGTTGCCTCTTACGTACCGGCGATGAGCCGGGCGGGTGTTGCTGCAGGCGCCGACGGGCTGATGATTGAAGTCCATCCGAACCCGGCCAAAGCACTGTCGGATGGGGCACAATCGTTGAATGTTCCGCAATTCCAATCGTTGATGGGAGAGATCCAGGCTTTGTCAAATGCTCTTGGGCTGCGTCTGGAGGAAAGAGAAACGGAAACGGTTTCCCCGTAAACGGTCTGTTCATCCATCGACAATCGCCCCATTGTTGATACCCCTTAAAAAAACCTGCGGTTGTTGCATCCGCAGGTTTTTTCCTGTGCAGCGAGCCGGGATTATACAGCAACAATCGGCAAATGCAGCTGTCAATGCTCACCGCGGTTGAGGAGTCAGCGGCCCAATTCCGGCCAGATCCGTTTCATTGTCCCGTCGAAGTCCTGCTTGAATTTCGCCATCGATCCCCCATCTTGAATAAAGCGGGCATACCCTTGAAGTTGGGCGACTTTTTCAGCGTTGCCGACAATGTACACCTGCGTGACGCCCGGCGCCATCGACTTTACTTTCGATTCGATCTGTTGTTTCAATGCAGGATCCATGTTGCCGGTGGCAGTCGGTGCCCTGCCTGGACGCGCTGTCTGGTCTGCCTGCTGCATATATTCCGGCATGCTTTGCCCCGATTGGGTTACACCGTTCTGCGAGGTTTCTGGCGCATTGGACGGATTCTGGGGAATTCCTTTGCCGGAATAACGGGAACGATCGCCTGTCCCATAGTCGTGTTTTTGCATGTAGGCATCGGGTTTTTTCTCCGGTCCGATGACATGGGTGCCGACAAATGCTTTTCCATCCTTGATCAGGACGGCGCTTCCCTGTAATCCGGGGATTTTGTTGAGTTCCTCGGCGATTCGATAATCGGCCTTGATCCCTTCCGACGTTTTCTCCAGGGGGGCAGGCAACTGCTGGATGCGGCTTGTATCCGGATTCGTATAGGTACGTCCCGTTTGGCAGGCGGCAAGAACGGAGGCGAGTGTGATCGTCAATCCAACGGACAGCATGACAGTGCGAGGACGCATAGCGGTACTCCTTTCCGAACCTTGATACTGCTAGATTGAGCCAAGCGGAAGCAATTTATGTATCGCCAGACAAATTGGGGGAAACCTAGCCACAGAACGAAGAAAAGGGGGTACCTCCATGTCATTCTGGTCAAAAATTGGTCGCCTCTTCACCGTTGACGACTCGATTATGGACGAAGATTTTTCTCTGCTGGATGACGGGCAGGAACAGAATGACCAGTCAATGAAGGGCACCGACGATAACTCAGGTGGACGGAAGAGCGACCGTACAAACGACAATTCCACAAAAATTGGAAAAAGCGATGATCCGGGGGAAACGCAACAAAACGAGTCCCGTACAAAAAAATTAAAAACCATCAAACCCAGAAAATTGATTTCTCCGACAAAACGCATCCCTTTCTATGCCATACATATTAGGTCTAGGCAAGCCCCGACGGATGATCAAACGAATTCGACGGTACCCGAAAAATTATCAAAGGATCTGCAAGTCAATCGTGATACTGTCCGGCAGATTTTTCATTTGCCGACCAATGCGGATGTCATCATCCGTGATTTTACCATTTCCGAAACGGTGACGTGCAAAGCGTTCGCGGTCTTTATGGAAGGCATGTCCGACAAAGAAATTATCAATTCCCATGTACTGCAACCGCTGATGATTCTTTCGTCGCTCTCGCCGGACGAGCAAGTCGAAGATCGATTGCATACCGTTAAAGAAAAGCTGCTGCCAGGCAATCAAGTGATGGAATATGACAAGTGGGAAGATGTACGAAAGAATATACTCTCCGGTTCAACGGCCGTTTTTATCGATGGAGCGGAAAAAGCGCTGATCGTGGAAACGAAAGGCTGGGAACAGCGCGGAGTCGGAGAAACCAAGACGGAAACAGTCGTTCGCGGACCCCATGACGCGTTTACGGAAAATTTGCGGGCAAATACCGGTTTGGTCCGCTCACGCATCCGCACGGAAAAATTGATTACGGAGATGATGCAGGTAGGCGAATTGGCCCCGACCGACGTAGCGGTCATGTACGTAAAAAGCATTGTCAATCCGCGCCTTGTCGAAGAAGTGAAACGACGGATCAAAGCGATCAAGGTGGACTTCCTCCAAGACAGCGGTATCTTGGAACAGTTTATTGAAGACCCGCCAAAAGGATTGATTCCGCGAATGTTGGCAACAGAACGGCCGGATCGTGTGGCCGCTTCCTTATCCGAAGGGTTTGTTGCCGTATTTGTCGGACAAAGCCCGTATGTTTTGATTTTGCCGACTGTCATTTGGTCATTGATCCATACTGCGGAGGATGCGTATCTTCGGTATCCGTTCGGTTCCCTGATTCGTATCATTCGCTTTTCCGCCCTGTTGGCGGCTCTTCTGTTGCCATCTCTCTATATTGCGATCACGAACTATCACCCGGAAATGATTCCCACCGATCTGATGTTGGCCATTGCCGCCGCACGGGAGCGAGTGCCCTTTCCGGTGGTGTTGGAAGTGCTGCTGATGGAACTCTCCCTGGAACTGATTCGGGAAGCGGGAATTCGCATCCCGAATGTCATCGGCCCGACCATTGGCATTGTGGGAGCCTTGATCCTGGGACAGGCGGCGGTGCAAGCCGGCATTATCTCCCCCCTGCTGGTGATTGTGGTCGCCGTGACGGCTTTGTCCGCTTTTACGATGCCCAACTATAATTTTGGTTTTGCCATTCGTTCCTTACGATTTTTGTTCATCTTGCTGGCGGCCATGTGGGGATTTTACGGGATCACACTCGGCATTCTGGTGTTGTTGATGCATTTTGCCACGTTGAAATCGTTTGGCGTTCCAATGCTTTCTCCTGTGGCGCCGCATAAACCCTCCTCACCGGACATTCTTTTGCGCGGGCCCGTTTTTAAACAAGAAAAAAGGCCCGCCTCCCTGTTCACCCAAGACGCCAAACGCCAGCGGCACTTTACGCGTCCTTGGGATCCGACGGTTCGCGATTCTGAAGAAGCACAAAAAGCAAATTCCGAATCCGTGAAAGGAGGAAACGGAGGTGATTAAAACCGGTCATTTGGGCAAATATGAAGTATTTGCACTGGTCGTCATTTCAGCTGTCGCAGACATGTTCCTGAGCGTTCCGCAAGGATTCTCCATTTACGGCGCTTCGGCGGCTTGGATGATCCCATTTTTGTCGATGATTTTTTGTTTGGGGATTTGGCAGATGATTGTTCCCGTATTGGCGAAGCGAAGGAACAAAGATATCATGTCGTTGACTGAACAATACCTTGGAAAATGGGGGACTGCAACCGCCGTACTTGTGGTTGCGGTGATGCTGCTTGTGGATACGGCGAGTACACTGCGGATTTTTACCGAAACGGTTGTCGCAACTGTTCTGCCGAAAACTCCGATATCAGTTGTTGCAGTTCCATTTTTACTTGTCCTGATTTATTACGCATATTGGGGAATTGAAGGGATATCTCGAGTTTCGTGGTTTCTGATGCCGTGGCTTTTGCTGGGAGTGGCCCTGCTGCTTGTATTAAACATCAACTGGATCAATCTGGAGTATATCTTCCCGCTGTGGGGGCAAGGGTTTACAAAATTGATGTGGAGCGGGTGGTTTGCGACCGGTGTTTTTAAAAATATTCTGTTTATTTCTTTCCTCTCTTCTTTGCTTCGTCAACCTGAAGATGTAAGAAAGATTGGATTCTGGAGCATCATTACGGTCGGAACGGCTTATACCCTGGTCACCTTGGCGTTTATCATGGTGTTTTCTCCAGAGGCAGCGATGAGATCCCATTTCCCCTTGTATCAACTCGGGCGTTTGATCTATATCGGCCGGTTTATTCAGCGGTTGGAAGCCGGGTTTATCTTTATTTGGGCGGCCATGGCTCTGATTGAGTTGGCGTTTGAATTGTGGCTATTGACCTATCTGACCGGATGGGTGTTCAGAATGCCGGTCAACCGTCCGCTGGTGTTTCCTTTTGCTGCGATGATCTACGCCATGTCTTTCCTGGCTCGAAATTTTTCGGAAATGTTGGTGATCAACTCACAGATCCTGCTGAAGTGGAAATGGGTGATCGATATTGTCCTTCCCTTATTGGTGTTGCTGTGGGTTCGATTTCGGAGCGGAAAGGGGGAGCGGGACCATGAGCAAACTGCGCAAGTTACTTAGTATGGTTCTCGTTCTGATGCTGGTTCTGCCGATTACGGGTTGTTATGATCTGATGGAACTGGAGGGAATGGCATTCATTGTGTCCTTGGGCATTGACAAGGCACCCGAAAACATGATTGATGTCACCGCCAGAATTGCCGTTCCGCGCAAACTTTCCGCCGGGCCTGGGGGCGGAGGTGGCGGTGGAGGAAAAGATGAAGTCGTGGGGGGGGCCAAACCCGTCACAGTGCGTGCCCATACGGTTCTGGAAGCGCTGAATTTGTTGAATACATCGGTAGAAAGGCGAGTGTCTTTGATCCATCTTGCCAATATTGTCATTGGGGAATCCTTGGCCAAAGAAGGGGTGCTTGAATACTTGCGCCCGTTGACCCGCTACAGGGAGTTCCGCAGAACGATCGTTGTGTTTATCGCCCCGGGAAATGTCAGAGAAATTTACGAAAGCAATAAACCTTTGCTGGAACAATCGATTACCCGGTGGACAGAATCCCTGACAGACGTGAATCGCCACACGGGGCTTTCCGCTATGCAAAAACTGCACGATTTCATTAGCTCGATCGAAGCTTACAACGAAGACGCGATTGCATCGGTACTGGCCGTGAATGAAAAGGTGAAGGAACAAACGAAGCAGGAGAAAAAAGGTTCCGAGGGGCAGAGAATTGATGCCGACGGCAAACCAAACTTCAACCCCGGAGAAGTCGAGCGTTTGGGTGGGAATCCGCTGGAGTTTCTGGGAACGGCCGTTTTTCACCAGGACAGACTCGTGACCTACTTGGACGGAATTGACACGCGCATGCTGCTGACGATCCGGGGGGAATTGCTGCGAACTCAAATGGATTTTCCCGATCCGATCAATAAAGACCGGTATGTGAATCTGGAAATCAAGCACGCGAGAAAGCCAATCATAAAAGTTGATTTAAAAAAACGGCCGATCAAAGTGCGCATCGAGGAATCATTGGAGGCTGATCTGAACGGTGTGCAGCGGCCGACAGACTATTCGAGACCTGACAGGATCCGACTGCTGGAGAAGTCTGTCAGTGAACGGTTAAAGAACCGACAGGAAAAACTGGTATCCAGGATTTTTCACGAGTATCAGGCAGACCCATTCGACATCATGAAACGTACGAGAAACCAGTTCCGAACATACCAGGACTTGAAATCCTTTGACTTCCGAAAAGTTTTGAAAGATGCGGAAATCACGGTGGATGTGAAATTGAATATTCGACGAATTGGCATTCAACTGTCCCCGATTGAATCCCATTAGGAGGTGTCGGCATGAGATGGGTGAGTATTGGACTGCAAATGTTGGTTCCCATTGGAGTTACGATTTACACCATCAATTTCGGACGCTGGATGGCTTCCCGGAAAATCAAATCAGGCGCCTTTGGTGCTTATGTAATCGCAGTACTGGCCTTCGTTCTGTCACTGGTCTCCTTGCTGAAAAACAATTTGTAACGGCAGCGGTCTTCTGGAACCTGCCTTCGGCGGTTCAACAAT
>JAGVBM010000327.1 GCA_020059765.1 Bacillota bacterium | reverse complement strand
CGTTTATACCGATGTTCTGTTTTACACCCATCCCAACCATGAATATCAAGTGATTGTCCGGCAAGATTATTACGTGGACTTTCTCGCTTGCATGTTCAAGAATCGAATGCTTCACTCCTTGACCTGGAAACAATAAGAGCCGGCATCCGCCGGTTCTTATTGTTCCGCAGCATCTTCAGCTTCTTCAATAATGGCCGCAATCTCTGCCATGCCCAACTCTTTAGCGACATGATATTGGGCAATCCCCTTGCGCAGCAGATAGTCTCCCGATTCCTGCAAACGCACAATCACCGGCTCAAGCGGCACTTTGTTCTGAACTTGCGCTTTCAACTGTCTGACTTTTTCTTCGCTGACATAATAACTCGTAAAAACGGTCGGCAGAATAATCATGTGAATCGGCACTTTGGCAGTCGTTCCGTTGGGTGCGCGGTTCCCATTCATTTCATGGACCGCCGAAGACTCAAGCGACGAGCGTGACCCATGAAATACGGGAAAAACGGGTTCTGTCAGAGTACTTTCCAAATAACTGGAAATGATTTGCAGCCGTTCTTTGAGAAACTCCATGTCTTGCTTTAACTGGGAAATTTCTTGCTGCACCACTTCCCAATAATTGTCGCGGCTGGAACGATGCGAGTCCACCAAACGTCTGTATTCGGCACGTTTTGCATCGGCAAGATCTTCCATCAATACATAATAGGGACTTCCCCTTCTCCCCCCGCCGCCTGCCTTCAGTTTCCCGTCCACAATATCCTTTCTCACCACTTGCGGCGACAGACCGGTTCGCACGGCCAGCTCGTTGACGCTTAATTTACCCGAACTCTTTTCAAACGTTTCCATGGCCTTTGGGCCATGCTGCAGAAACTGCCGAGCCAACTGTTGATACAGAATGCGATCCGCGTTTTGCAAATCGGAGATTTTGATGCGGGTCGGATTCCCCCGTCCTTTTCTTCCCGGAGCAGCAACTGGAAGCTTACCGGCTTTTATGTCAAGTCGAATCGTGGCCGTAGATACGCCGGACAAACGGGATAGTTCATGAATTGTCAAAAATTCCATTTCACTTCCTCCCGTTACATTTAAATATTTGTTTTAAATATATGATTTTTTTAAATTTTTGTCTATGTTTTTCGAAAACTTGATTCCGTTTTGCCGGATGCATTTCTCTGTGATAATATCCCAAGTAGCAGAGATGGAAGCAGGGTAGGAAAGCAGGTTGGATGATGAAGAAAAAGAAACCTTTCAACGAACAATCCGCATGGATTGAATATGTCATTCCCTCCGCCTTTGAGGGTTACAGTTTGCAGGCAATATTAACAGGCCCGATGCAAATCTCCCGCCGAATGATTCAGAAATTGACCCGCAGCAAAGGAATTCTGTACAACGGAAAGTCCACGTTTTTGAAACGTCCGGTAAAAACGGGACATGTTGTGCGCGTGGCGGCAGGTGTTTCAGCCGGTCCGTCCCTGCATCCGGAACCGATCCCGTTTGGCATCTTGTTTGAAGATGAGGATATTCTGGTTGTCAATAAACCGCCCGGTCTGAATGTACATCCTGTCCAACCGGGTCAAACCGGTACTCTGGCCAATGGCATTGCCTGGCATTGGCAGCAGCGGGGCCTCACGCTGCCCGTGCGCCCTGTGCACAGGCTGGATCGTGATACTTCCGGCGTCCTGATCATCGGAAAATCCATGTATGCCCATCAGCATTTGGATCGGCAATTGCGGGAGCGGACCTTGACACGATTGTATCTCGCTTTGGCAGAGGGGGCCATAGAGGAGGCGTTGGGGGTTCTAACCTTCCCGATCGGCAAGGATCCCCGAAATCCGGCCAAACGCACAGTTCGGGCGGACGGAGAAACTGCAGTTACCCATTTTCGGGCAATCGAGCGATATACGGCCGCTTCGCTGCTGGAATTGTCGCTGGAAACCGGCAGAACGCACCAAATTCGGGTCCACCTGGCCCATTACGGACATCCGGTGCTCGGCGACAAACAGTATGGGAAAGCGTCATCCTTGATCACACGGCAAGCACTGCATGCGTCCAGCTTGTCGATCTCCCATCCGCGCACGGGACAGCCCATGCGCTTTGAAGCTCCGCTTCCATCAGACATGACGGACGCCAGAGAAATGCTTTCCCGCAACTCCTTCTGAGAACGGTTCGGAGTGTGCACAGATCGGGGTGACACAGTTCGAGCTTTCTCAAAGATGGGAGGCAAACCAATCCTGCGTACGGGCGACCATCTCGGGTACCACTTCGTGTCCCACCCCCGGGAATTCTACCAGTTCAATTTTTCCGTTTTCCCGGTACAAATGTTTCGTTTCCTGCACGAATTCGCGGATACATTGAACCGGCATGACCGGATCATTCGCACCGTTCAACAGCAACAGGGGACGCGGCGGAATTCTCTTGCTGTCGATGTATCGGTCCAGGTAGGAGAAAACCGGCCATATGATCCGGGAAAATTGATGATGACGGGCAAACTTGCGGGCACTGTCAATGGCCAGCAAAGCAACTCCTGTTTTAATCTCGGGATGTCGAGTCATGGCGGCCAACGTGACGACTCCGCCCATGGAAACTCCTGTCAAGCCAATTCGTTTCCCATCAAAGACTTCCGATGTCTGCACATGCCTGACAAGGGTAGTGACATCCCGCAGCAGTCCCAGCAGGATTGGTGTAATCTTGTGCACGGAAGCCAATGCCATCCGATCTTCGCCCGTTGCACGTTCGCCGTGCCGCGGCGCATCCGGAATCAGCAGGGTAATGCCTTGTCTTGCGAGGTGTTCGGCATAAGGCAGCAATGACTCCTTATTCTCACCGAATCCATGCAGCGCAATAACAACGGGACAACGTTCCGGAGAACGGGAAGCTTGCACTTGGTACAACGGAATATCATGAATCCTCAATTTTTCCATGTGAATCATTGTTTGCTCTCCCCTGGCTGGTAAAATTCGTTTTTCTACTTTTCCCCGCCAAAGGACTGCAAATACATGAAGTTTCTATGAGCAAAGAACCGTTCCACGGAAACGCATGCTTTGTGCATACATACCGGGAACGGTTTAATTTGTTGAACTATTATTTGACAACAAGTACCGGGCAAACTGCTTCTTCCGCCACCCGTTCACTCACACTGCCCAAAATCAGGCGGTCGATTGCCCCGTATCCGTGGGATCCGACCACAAGCAGATCATACGTGTCGTCTTTTGTCTCTTGAATGATCTCTGCCGAAGGGAAACCGTCACGAATTTTGATTTTGTAATTGATTCCGGCTTGGTCAAACAGTTCGATCGTGGAACCCACCATTTTTTGGGCATCGTCTTTCGTAAATTCTCTTAACTTCTCGAATGGCACGGGAACAAGTCCTTCCGAATAAACAGGGATCGTGTAGTTGACGTGCAGAACCGTCAGATTCGCATTCTTTTGTTCGCGGATCATATCGATCAGAAAATTGGCCGCTTTCAACGAACATTTCGAACCATCCGTCGCTAGCAAATAATTCTTCATTTGCCACACCTCCTTTATTTCACGATGATGACCGGTGTTTGAACGCGATGCAGCACTTTCCGGCTGATGCTGCCCAGCCACACCCGCAGGTTATCCAGATACCCCCGGCCCTCCTGCGCCATGCCGCGCGCCCCCATGACGACCAAATCATAGTCGGCTCCCAATTCTACAATCTTTTGCGCAGGATTGCCTTTCAGGACGAGTGTGTTCACTTCAATTCCCATGTCATGAAACAGGTTGTTGGTAGGACGCAGCACATCGGCACTTCGGTCTTCCTCATCCACCACGATATATTCCCCCAAATCGTAAAACACCGGTTCTTCCGGCAGTACGAACAGTTGGGTAATCTCCATCTGCGGGTACTGTTGCTTGAGCTGAATCACGTATCGAGCTGCGTTGATGGAGTGTATCGAACCGTCCGTCGGAAACAAGACTTTGCGAAACATTTCCATCACCCCTTGCCAAATTTTATTTTTCTTCCATCTTCATCGTAACAAGAATTGCGTGAATGGATTGTGAAAATCACTCTCTTTTGTAACAAAATAATGACAATTTGCGTCAATACAAAGAGGCGATGTAACCGAACATCGCACATTTTTGAGATTCTTTTTCAAAAATGGTAAACTTGGGAATGCTGATTCGGATACCCTCATGTTTTCAGGCTGATTCCTCGAACTATGTAACAGCAAATTCGGAAGGGGTACGAGCATGGGTTCTGATACTCTTGTCATTATTCCAGCCTACAACGAAGAAAAGACCATCGGAAATGTCATCCGCTCCATTCGCACGCAGATTCCGGCAGTGGATATCGCGGTCGTCAACGACGGATCGACGGACCGGACAGCCGAAATCGCCTCCCGGTACGGTGTCGCCGTTCTGAATCTGCCCTATAACGTAGGGATTGGCGGCGGTATGCAGACCGGATACCTTTATGCCTGTGTCAAAGGATATGAATATGCGGTGCAAATCGACGCGGACGGCCAGCATGATCCGGCCGACCTGCCGCGGCTGCTGCAGCATGCCCGCAATGGAGACGGGGACATGATCCTCGGTTCCCGTTATGTAAAAACCACCCGTTACAAATCCAGCTTCATGCGGCGAATCGGGATGATCCTTTTTTCCGGTCTGGTGCGCCTATTGTCCGGACAAAAGGTGAAAGACACGACCAGCGGGTATCGGGTGGTCAACCGCCGACTGATCGAACTGTTCAGCGGCTATTATCCGACAGACTATCCGGAAGTGGAAGCGATTGTCTATTTGAAACGGCAAGGATGCTCCATCGTGGAAGTTCCGACTGAAATGCGGGAACGGCAAGGCGGCTCATCCTCCATCACGCCTCTCAAATCGGTGTACTACGTGATAAAAGTCGCTTTAGCCTTGTTTATGAATGTGCTTCGTTACCCGAAAGTGAGGGAACAGGCGTGAACGTCATCTGGTTTTCTTTGCTGTTTTCGGTTGGGTTTATCGTTATCGTTTTGGATCTGGTGCGTCGGCAGCGGTTGAAAGAACAGTATTCCCTGTTATGGCTGCTGGTCGGAATCGGTTTTTTGAGTGTTTCCTCCAATATAAACGCATTGGAATGGCTGGCAGGTTTGCTGGACATCCAATATGCTCCTGCTGTTCTCTTTTTATTGGGATTGATTTTCAGTTTTGCCTTGATTCTTCATCTGACTGTCGTGATTTCCACTCTGACAGATCGAGTCCTGCGATTGACGCAGGAGGTCACTGTACTGAAAGCTGAAGTTGAGCAGCAACCCTTTAAGCGGAAAGAAGGTCGTGCATGAATTACCTGTTTCTTTTCGGGAACATCCTGCTGCTCGTCGCCGGACAGATTTTGTTTAAAATCGGCTTGCAACAGATCGGCGGCGTTTCCGTATCAAACCTCTGGAAAACCGCCTTCTCTCTGCCGATCTGGCTCGGCCTGCTGCTGTACGTCATCGCAACCGGCCTGTGGTTTATCGTGCTGTCCCGGATGAACCTCAGTCTGGCCTATCCTCTGCAAAGTCTGGCCTACGTTTTGGGCGTGGCTGCCGCCTGGGGAATCTTCGGCGAACCGATTCCCACAGTCCGCTGGATCGGGGTGTTGGTGATTCTGGCGGGTGTCACGCTCGTTGCTTGGGAATAACCGCCAATCGTAAAAACGCCGCTCCGGTCAGATCCCGACAACGGGAAAAGACTGGCGCGGTTCTTTTTTCTTGGGGAAGAATCTTGTTGTTTCGGTAGGAAAATTGGAATTTATTGTCGAATAACCCAGAGAGACTGAAATAATCAATCGTTTTTTTCTTTTAAGGTGAATGGGGGCCACTGAGAAATGAAACTGAAAGAAAATCTAGCCAGAATGCTGAAGATGAGATCTGATAATGGGGAACGAATCAGACACTCAGGGAACGACTCGCTGCAAGAACATCGATCATCGGCAAGTACTCCCAAAAAAGGGTTGTCCGTGCGCCAAAAGCTGGTAGGCGGTTTCGTTTCCGTCGCCTTGCTGCTGGCAGCCACCAATGCGATTGCCTTTTATGAATTCAAACAGACGGACAAAGGGTATTCCGAAATTCTCACCCGCAACAACGCAGTCCTTTCCAACGCGAAAGAGATGAAAGCAATCGCAGCGCAGCAAGTCAGCGATTTGCTGATGTACCTCACCTCCAAGGATACCAACAAATTGAAAGTCATGCAGGAAGGAAACGCCAAACTGAATGAAATGGTCAGCCAGACTTCCAAGCTGGCACCGTCCTTAGAAGATCAGGAGTCGTTGAAAAAACTCCTCAACTACAACAAGCTGTTCAAGGAAAAAGCGGATGATCTGGTCAAATTGATGGAAACCGATTTGCCAAGCGCCGGACGGATGGCTAAAGAACAGGCCGTGCCGCTTGCGACCTTCATGATCAACGCGTCCAACGACATTGTGGAACGGCAGCAAAGCTTGATGAACTCGGAAAGCCAAAAAATTGCCCAGTCGATTCGCACCATCAACGTGATCCTGCTTGTTGTCAGCATACTATCCTTCCTTCTGGCGATTGCCATCGGGACGATCATTTCTCGGATGATCGCCGGACCGATGATCGCCATGGCAAATGCGGCCAATCAGATTGCCTCCGGCGATCTGACCGGGGATGAACTGGACGTAAGAAATCGGGACGAAATCGGCAGCTTGGCGCATGCCTTCAATTTGATGGCAGGCAACCTGCGAAGTCTGATCCGGCAGGTAGGATTCAGTGCCGAACAAGTGGCCTCCTCGTCGGAACAATTGACGGCCAGCGCCGAACAAACCGGCAAAGCTGCCGAACAAATCACCCTCACCATCCAGGAAATGGCAAGCGGAACCGACCGCCAGGTGCACAGCGTCGATACGGCTGTGCAAACGATCGGTGAAATGTCGGCCGGCGTGCAGCAGATTGCCGCCAACACCCATTTCGTCTCGGAAGCCGCCAACCAAGCATCGGAAAAAGCATCGCATGGCCGTAAGTCGATTCAGATCGCGGTTGCCCAAATGAATGCGATTCACACGACCGTCAACAACATCGCCGATGTGATCCAGCGGTTGGGTGACCATTCGCAGCAGATTACGAAAATCGTCAACGCCATTACCGAGATTGCTTCGCAAACCAATCTGCTCGCCTTAAACGCGGCGATTGAAGCGGCCCGGGCAGGCGAACACGGCCGCGGGTTTGCGGTTGTCGCAGATGAAGTGCGCAAATTGGCGGAAGAATCATCCCAATCGGCGAAAGAAATTTCCCAGTTGGTCAATTCAATCCAGGCGGAAACGCAAGCTGCCGTAAGGTCCATGGAAAGCGGCACGCAAGAAGTGGCATCCGGAATCGAAGTCGTGCATACGGCCGGTGATTCTTTTGAACAAATTTTGCAGTCGATTACCGACTTGGTCGGACAGATTCAGGAAGTATCCGCGGCCGCCCAGCAAATGTCCAATCAAACCCAATCGGTGGTCGATGTGATCAAAGGGATTGCCGAAGTATCGGAAACCACGGCAGCAGGCACACAAAACGTGTCTGCCGCTTCGGAAGAACAATTGGCCTCGATGGAAGAAATCACTTCGTCGGCCACCTCCCTGACCCGCATGGCGGAGGAATTGCAAAACGTCGTGCAGAAATTCAAAATTTAATACGACCCGTTTCCGTGGCATTTGCCCACTTTTCCGCATAGAATGCTCCATGAAACTGGAATGGAGAGGTGACATCTATGTGTGGAATTACCGGCTGGATCGATTGGACGCAAAATCTTTCCCGGCAGCGCCCGGTTCTGGAATCGATGACACAAACCCTGCAGTTTCGCGGACCTGATGCATCCGGGTATTGGCTGTCCGAACATGCCGCTTTCGGCCACCGCCGTTTGAGTGTCGTGGATCCGCAAGGCGGCTTGCAGCCAATGACCCGCGAGCGCGGGGATCACTCCTATGCGCTTGTCTATAACGGGGAACTCTACAATACCGAAGATCTTCGCAAAGAATTGCTCGCACGGGGACATCGGTTTGCATCCCATTCCGATACGGAGGTGTTGTTGGCCTCCTATATGGAATGGGGTGCGGACTGCTTGGAACGGTTGAACGGGATCTTCGCTTTTGCGGTATGGTCGGAACCGGAAGAGAGACTGTTCATGGCCCGCGACCGTTTCGGCGTCAAACCGCTTTTTTACACGGAACAAAACGGTCGGCTGATCTTCGGTTCCGAATTGAAAGCCCTGCTCGCCCATCCGCTGGTGGAACCGGTGATAGGCAAAGAAGGATTGGCGGAAATCTTTGCGATGGGACCTTCCCGGACACCTGGGCATGGAGTGTTCGATGCGGTCAAGGAAGTGCTGCCCGGCCATATGCTGACGTATGACCGGAACGGAGTGCGCACCCGCCCTTACTGGAAGTTGGAAAGCGCACCTCACGAGGACGATTTTGACACGACGGTCCGCAAGGTGAGGGAACTGCTGCAGGATTCGATCGAACGCCAGCTTGTGTCCGATGTGCCCCTTGGCACATTGCTCTCGGGAGGACTCGATTCCAGCTTGATTACCGCGATTGCCGCTCTCGCCTATGAACGGGACGGACGCGGCCCGCTGCATACCTACAGCATCGATTATGTGGACAATGACCGCCACTTCAAGGCCCACGAGTTTCAGCCCAATTCGGATGCGCCATGGATCCGGCGGGTCTCCAGCTACTTCGGGACCGAGCATCATTCGATCGTGGTCGATACGCCGGAATTGGTGAATGCATTGAGTACCGCCATGCGAGCAAGGGATTTGCCCGGTCAGGTGGATGTGGATTCTTCCTTGTTCCTGTTTGCGAAAGAAATCAAGCGGAATTTGACGGTGGTGTTGTCGGGGGAATGCGCGGACGAACTGTTCGGCGGATATCCTTGGTTCCATAAGCAAGAAGACATGCTGGCCGACGGGTTTCCCTGGCTTCGCAAAACAAAAGAACGTGTGCGGCTCTTGAACCCGGAACTGCAGGATCATATCCAAGGGGAAGCCTATGTGGCCCGTCGTTACCGGGAGACCCTG
>JAGVBM010000184.1 GCA_020059765.1 Bacillota bacterium | reverse complement strand
TATTTGTGTTGGCTGATCACATCCTCGCCTTCGTCGCCAAAATAAACGAAGTATCCTTCTTTCGCTTCAAAAATCAGGTCAGCCTGATTAGGATGCTCCTCAAGTGTAGGCAGCCCCAGATCCGTGAAATCCCCATTTTCAAAAATGGCCTCCACTCCTTCGGTTTTCCGCAATTCTTGCTTGATTTGTTCTTTCAGATCCTCCCGCATTTCCTCGTCGAGAACATATACATATCCAACACCCCCGTTGGACACGGCGATGGCCTTGCTTTTTTCCGGATTGGCAGGATTGTACCAGCCTTTTTGCTTAAACAGGACATTCGGACTAATCACACTGTGTGTATCGGCAAATCCATGATCAGAGACGATAAACAAGTTGGTTGTTTCATACAAACCTTCTTCTTGCAGCGCAGCAATCAACTCGCCGATTCGTTCATCGATATAATCCAACGCCCAGAATGCTTCCTGCGACAGCGTGCCATAATCATGCTGGAAACTGTCCGCCACTAAGTAATGAAGCATCATCAAATTCGGTTTGTGCTGTCGGATCAAATATTTGGCCGCTTCCGTCGTCAACCAGTCTTGCATCGGTCCTCTGGCATGATCTTTACTCCAAGGACCGTACTGCTCAACGGGCAAGCCTTGTTCTTTCAATTCCTGCCAAAATTCAGGGGTCGAATAAGCTTCAAACAACTCCTGTTCGTAAAACTCCGGAATATTAAAGTCAATCGTGCTTGCGCCTCGCGTTACAGGCCAGCAAATCGCCGCCGTCTTGCCTCCTTGCCGGTGAACCAGATCATACAACGTGGGGACTTGAACCACTTCTTCCTTGTCCCAACAACGATCGCCAAAATGTTCCTTTACTTTGCCGGACGCCCGTTCCACCACCCAGTTTCCAAGCACCCCATGCTTTCGCGGATACGTACCCGTAATAATGCTCGTGTTCATGGGCCAGGTGGAAGTCGGATAGGCACAAGTCATTTTATCTGCTGCTGCCCCCTGCCCCATCAGTTTCCGCAAATTGGGCATCTTGCATCTTTCATCTTGCAGATAGTAGGCTGCCATCCCGTCGATACAAATCAAAATCGCATTGTTATGCATGCTTTCCCCTCCGTCTTAAAGAGTTTTTGTCACAAGTTCGGACCAATCCAGATACAACTCAGCAATCTGTTTCACCGTCTTATGCGGGGCAATTCCCGTCTCTCCCGACAGGGGTGCTGCATGAGAAATCCAAACGGTGTGCATCCCGACGTCCAATCCTCCCTGAATATCGGTAAACAGGTTATCTCCGATCATGACACATTCCGATGGGAGGAGTCCGTGCAGAGAAAGCGCCCTGTTGAAAGGGTAAGCAGTCGGTTTTCCGACCACTTCTACCTCCGTTTTGGCAATCGATTGAATCGCCGCCACCAACGAACCCGTTTCGGGAACCAGCTCTCCATGGACTCCGGGATGGTACAAATCAAGGTTGGCCGCAATGAGTTTCGCCCCTTGAGACAAATGACGACCGCAATGCTCCAGTTTCTGATAGGTAAATTCCGTATCTCGTCCGACAATCACCGCATCAACTGGCTCTGTCCCTTCCAATGGAACGACAAGATGCCCACTTTCCTCCAATGCGGCAATTAAATCCGCAGAGCCTACTACCGCAACCGTTAAGGTGCCGTAACGTTCATTCAAATAGGTTCCCACCAGTTCCGTTGCAACAAGTATTGTGGAATTCTCTGCGGGTGCTTTCATGTCAAGCAGCTTGGCCCGGATTGTTGCTGCCCTGTCGGTCGAATTATTGCTGACAAACATGATTTTTTTATCTGTTTCGTGCAAGAGACGAAGCAGTTCCAATGCTCCCGGATACAATTGGCTTCCGGAATAAATACATCCATCCAAATCAAACAAAAAACCTCTGATAGCTGAAACGTCCATGACAACTCCTCATCAGCGAAAATTGGTTGCGTCAATATCCCATAAAGACGGTTCCCCAATCACAACGGCAGTGGCACCGGAGCGAACGGCTTCTTGAATTTCTTCCGGTGATTTGATCATGCCTCCCGCCACAATCGGTACCGAAACCACTGCTGCCAAATCCCGAATGACTCGCGGCATCAACCCCGGCATCACCTCGATGGCATGCGGGTCCGACTCCTGAATGTTGCGAATTCCTGTCTGGAATGCTTGCGTATCAATCAGAAAAAAGTGTTGAATCGCATACAATCCTTCCTTTTTGACCGCGCGAACGATTTGACTTTTCGTGGTAACCACTCCGTCCGGCTTCACGCGCCTCGCCAAGTACTGAATTCCTTCCTTGTCGTTCGCTACACCCTTAATCAAATCAAGATGCAGAAAGATGGACTTCTTATGCAACCTGGTCAATTCCACACATTCTTCAATCGAAAAAATGTCTCCCGTCATCAAGAAAATGGTCTGTACCCGGGATTCCACTGCCTCCCTGATTCGATTGACATCCCGCACGGCAGCAATCACCGGCCATTTCCCGAGAATCCCCTTAATGTCCTTCATCATCCACCCCTCACGATGCAAAAAACCCCAAGTACAGAGAAATCCAATTGTTATGGATCACATCTGCACTCAGGGTTTTCTCTTATCACTCCACCCGGAGTTGCCACCTTATCCAATTGTCCTGCAGAACATTTTGTGGATCAAATGTACCGGCGTCTGATTTTCGCAGATGTCTGATGTTTTGCCGGACAATTTCATAGTAACAAGCAATTATTAATATATCGATAAGGAAGTGTAAATCTTTGCACAAATCGACAATCCTTTTTTTCCCTGCACTCCACCGACATTGGGATCCACTTTGCCTTCAATCACCGGGCTTACATACGACAAGGGGGTGGAGTATAATTACGTAATGATATGAAATCGCAATGTGAGGAAAAAGGAGTTTGCCAGCTATGAACAATCAGACAGCAAAAGGAATCGGGTACCTGTTGGCAGCCTATGGGTTATGGGGCGTTCTCCCATTATACTGGAAACTCCTAGCTGACATTCCGGCAGAAGAGATCTTGTCCCATCGCATCATTTGGTCATTCGGCTTGGTAATGTCGATACTGTTTCTGACCGGCCGCCGTAAATCAATTCAAGCCGCATGGTCCGATCGAAAAACATTAGTCATCCTTCTGGCCGCCTCGATGCTGATCAGCATCAATTGGTACACATTTATTTGGGCTGTCAATCATGAATTAGTGGTGCAGGCCAGTCTTGGCTATTATATAAATCCATTAATCAGCGTGTTGTTGGGCATGACCATTTTACGGGAAAAAATGAATCTCCCGCAATGGATCGCAGTAGCTTTGGCATTTGCCGGAATTGCATTTTTAACGGCAGAGTATGGATCGATCCCCTGGGTGGCTCTCATCTTGGCATTCAGTTTTGCTTTTTACGGATTGGTGAAAAAATTGGCTCCGGTCGAAGCGATGGTTGGTCTCGCCTTTGAAACCGCTCTGATCATGCCGGTTGCATTGGTCTACCTGATGAATCTGCAATGGAGAGGCACCGGTGCCTTTGGCCATGTATCGTCACTGGAAACAATGTACCTGATCCTGACCGGAGTGGCGACGACATTGCCGCTGCTTTGGTTTGCCAAGGGTGCGCAAAGAATCCCCCTTTCCATGCTGGCGTTTATCCAGTTCCTGTCTCCTACGATCAGCCTCTTGATTGGGGTGTTTGCCTTTCATGAACCGTTTACAACTGTCCATTTGATCAGTTTCAGCTTGATTTGGTCAGCGATCCTCCTGTATTCCTTGTCGCGAGTCAAATGGAAAATCGAACATCCATTCGTAAAATAGGGATCAGAAGGTGATGTCCATGCAATCCAAACGGAGCGAATCGACCGGCTGTAGCAGCCGGTCGAGGTGTTTGTTTCATACTTATCTACTGCCCTTTTCTGCCAGCGCGAAGAACTCGCTGCAAGATCTTGGTAAATACAGCCAAGATCAGGAAAACAATCAGTGCAGTGACCAGTCTTTCCGACCAGGAACCGTCAGCCAACAATACCGGACCGAGCCCAAAAAACAGAACGAATAGATAAAGCGGAGCAAACAGCAGAATGACAGTCCAGTTTCTCACGTTCTCATCCCTCTCGAACGATTAGTTTCCTCTCGTTCCTCACGCTCATGCCTATTCTATCTTCGCTTTTCCATCCGTTGATTAGAATCCGTAAACACTCATCCCGCCGTCCACCATCAGGACCTGTCCCGTTATATAGTTGGACGCATTGGAAGCCAGAAACACGGTCGGTCCGACAAGATCCGGCAATTCTCCGACTCGCTTCATGGGTGTACGGTCGAGGATTTCCTGCAGATATTGCGGATCATTGAGCAGCTTTTCTGTTAACGGCGTCCGGAAATACCAAGGTCCAATAGCGTTTACATAGATTCCGTACTTGGCCCATTCCGTGGACAATACACGAGTCATATGCATAAGCGCAGCTTTGCTTGCTCCGTACGCTACTCCTGTACGCAACGCGACTGCCCCGGCAACGGACGCAATATTGACAATCTTGCCGCCCCCTGAATCTTTCATATGACGCGCAACAGTTTGCGACATTATGAAGGCAGACTTGAGATTCGTGTTCAGGATCGTTTCCCATTCTTCATCCGTTACTTCAAGCGCTTGCGAACGAATGTTCATACCGGCATTGTTGACGAGAATATCGATCCGGCCCGTCGCTTCAATGACAGTCTTGACTGATTTTTCAACATCTTCTCGCTTTGTAAGATCCGTTTGTATCGGATATGCTTTTCTTCCATATTTATGAATTTCAGAGGCAGTTTTCTGCAGATCTTCCATGGTACGGGCAACCAGAGCGACATCCGCACCGGCTTCGGCCAATCCAATTGCCAAGGCTCGTCCGATTCCCCGGCCGGCTCCGGTAACCATCGCAATTTTTCCATCCACACGAAACGAGGGCAGCATCATTTTGCAAGACTCCTTTTATGAACAGGAATTCGAACCAACTTTACTGTACTTGCAATACAATTTTACCCCGTGCATGCTGTGATTCGCTTAATTCATGCGCTTTGGCAGCCTCTTGCAGGGGAAATACATGACCGACAACCGGTCGAATTGTCCCTTGCTCAATCAATTGTCCCAATTTGGCCAGTTTTTCTCCGTCCGGCTGCAGGAAAAAGTATTCAGCCCGTACATGCTTCTCATCCGCCAGTTCCTGTTCAGGCGGTGTCACAATCGTGACCAGCAGTCCTTGTTCTTTCAACACATCGTAACTTTTGCGCTGAATCTCGCCGCCCATCGTGTCAAACACCACATCGAATCCCTGAAGCACTTGGGAAAAATCCTGCTCCTGATAATTGATTGCTTGGTCGGCTCCTAAGGCTCTTACGAAATCGACGTTTTTTCCGCTGACAGTGGCAGTGACATAAGCTCCCAAACTTTTTGCCAATTGAACGGCATACACTCCAACGCCGCCTGCCCCGGCGTGAATCAGTACTTTGTCGCCGGATTTCAGGTTGGCAATCTCAACAAGCGCTCCCCAAGCGGTTAAACCGGCCAACGGTACAGACGCAGCTTCTTCGAATGACAGGTTGGAAGGTTTGTGTGCCAACAGATTTTCATCCACCGCGACGTATTCCGCATAAGTTCCGTTGCGGGTGATGTCCGGACGGCTGAATACCTGATCGCCCTTTTTAAAACGCGTTACTTTTTTCCCTGTTTCTTCTACCACTCCCGCCACATCCCAGCCAAGAATCAGCGGAAATTCAAACTGAATGCGCTTTTGCAGAAATCCTTTGCGAATCTTCCAGTCTACCGGATTCACTGCTGCAGCATACACCCGAACCAATACATCGTTGTCACCAACTTCTGGCATTGGCAAATCTCCGTGTGTCAGTTCCTCAATCCCACCATAATTGCTGATATAAACGGCTTTCATAACGTTAATTCCCCTTTCGGCAGAACAAATTCGTACAACAAAAAAATTGCAAACGGATCAAATCTGGGTTCCTTCACTCTGTGACGGGACTAAATTCATTATAGTTGAAGTTACAGAAGAGCGAAATTCCCAAATCAAATTCTATACAAATTATTCTAGTTTTTGATCTTGTCCTATCTGAAACTTGCTTGACG
>JAGVBM010000088.1 GCA_020059765.1 Bacillota bacterium | reverse complement strand
TAAAGAGCTTGGCGACAGCTTTCCAAACGGGCGATGTGGTGAAGGTTGTGAAGCTTTCGCTGCAAAATGGGATGGAGTCTGCAACGGCTTTTGCTATCGCATACAATCATATCCTGAAGAGCATGAATGCGGCCAAAAAAGAAAACATCGACGGGACTCGGCAGAGCTTGGCCGCATAATAAGGAGAGGTGATCAAATGAAAATCGATCGGATGATCACATGGGAACCGTGCAGCAACAATACGATTTTGGCTGAACTGGAGATTATGAACTCGAATCCGGATTTTAATTTACTTTCGGAAGGCAAAGAACAATTATCTGAACAGGACATTTTAAATGAGCACAAAGCAACATTTGCCAAGGAACGGTATTTAGTACAGTATGAAAGTCAAACAGTGGGAATTTTGGATTTCATAATGTTGAACCCAAAGGATCAAACACCTTGGCTCGGGCTGCTGGCGATTCATCAACAGCATCAACAGCAAGGAGTCGGTGTAAAAGTCTATTTGCATTACGAATCCTTAATGAAACAACGAGATATAACTAAGGTTCGTTTGGGATGCTTGAAAGATAACCGAAAAGGCTTCAAATTCTGGAGCAAAATGGGGTTTTCAACGATTAAGGAAATCGAGTACAATGGCAAGCCGCTTTATGTCATGGAGAAGAATCTAACATAAGATCAGGCAAGTCCACCTTCCAGGAAGTGATTCATCCTATCAAACCATTTTCTTGTGTTGCGCTTCACTTTTTTGCACACAAAGTGAGAATTATCGTCTCTCAAATTCGCCAGAAATCTGAATTCCTGGGGCGGGACCACCGTGAATGAGTCCTTTGATTTTGCCCGATTTGTCAGGAAAAGCGGGCAGATTCCATTTGTTATCGTTGAGGATTTTTGCAATGACATCGTTTGCTGTAAAACCTGCATTGGCTTGCACCACGAAGAAAAATGTTTTCCCTATAGCGGGAGACACAACCCTCCAGCGCATATTGGGATCCTCGTTCGTTTTTTTCTGCTTTGATTCCTGTGCATGTGGTGCTAAGTGTGTTTCCTGTTCTTGACATTGTACCAAGACTCGAATACAATAAATGATGTAAGCAAGTACTTGCAATCAAGGTGGGTAGGTAGATGAGCAACAATCAAAGTACTAGTGATAAACTTCTGTTAGCAACAATCGATCTCATGGCAGAAAAGGGGTATGATGGTACGACAACCAAGGAAATTGCTGTTGCTGCCGGAGTGAACGAAGTCACGTTATTTCGCCATTTCGGAACGAAACAGAAGCTGCTTGAGGCCGCATTTAACCGTTATCATTATGCCGAAGAGATGACAAAGCTTTTTAATGAAAACCTGAAAGGGGAGCTGCATTCGGACCTTCTCATGATCAGCCGAACGTATCATAAGATCATGAATCGGAACAGAAAATTAATTTCAATCGCTGTAAAGGGAAGCAGCAATCTCCCTGATGAGGTTCATCGGGAGGCCATGCGCCATCCTCAACATCTGAAAAACCTTTTAACGAAATATTTGACCGCCATGTCGGAACAAGGTAAGGTTATGGCGTCGAATCCTGAACTGCAGGCATTATCTTTCATGTGGATGAATTATGGCGCGTTCATCAGTAACCTGAATACAAAAGAGACTGTCTCAGAAGACTCGTTGGACGAATTTATCGAGGAAAGTGTGCGGTTATTCGCTAGGGCATTAACCCCCTAGCTTTTTTATAAAATAGATTGCAAGCATGTACTTGCATTCATCATCTGAAGGAGTGATTAGCCATGAGTTCTGATTCACGGCAGCAAAAAGGTCTGATCTTAATGCGCTTAATGATGTTGACCGTAATGATTTCATCGATGAGCGTCCTTATGTTTAACGTTGTGCTTCCGCAAATCAGCGAGGAGTTTCATCTTACCCTTGCTCAGGTGAGTTGGCTGTCATCCGCCTATACGCTTATCTATGCTTTTGGAACCGTGACATATGGGAAACTGGCGGACAGATTCCAACTAAAGAGCATATTGACGTTCGGACTGTTGTTGTTTGCAACGGGTTCTCTAATTGGGCTTGTTTCCCAGACCTTCTGGATCGCACTTCTCGGAAGGTGCCTGCAATCTGCAGGGGCCGCGGCTGTTCCGGCAATTGCACTGATTATCCCTGTACGGTATTTTTCGCCTGAGAAGAGAGGCTCCGCATTAAGCATGTCAGCCGTCGGGGTTGCGCTCGGAAGCGCTCTTGCACCTGTTATTTCCGCGATTGTCGTCAGTTTTGCGAACTGGCGATGGCTATTTATGCCTTCCCTGTTGATTTTGCTGCTGCTGCCGTTTTATCGAAAATATTTGGAGCATGAATCGAAAGAAACTCCCCGAAAATTCGATTGGCTTGGCGGAAGCTTTCTCGCTGCATCTATTGCAATGCTTCTACTCGGGGTCACGAATCGAACCTGGTGGTATCTGGTTTTCGGAGTAGCGGCTTTAATACTCTTCATTGTACGAATCCGTGCTGTAAAAGAAGCTTTTATTCAACCCCAATTGTTTCAAAACAAAAAGTATTCCATCGCACTGACGCTTGCATTTCTCATCAGTGGCATAGGCATATCCTTATATTTTTTAACTCCGGTTCTGTTTTCAGAAGTGTATCATCTAGATTCCAATTGGATCGGTTTCGCCATGGTCCCTGCTGCGGCAGCCTCCTCCATTCTGGGGAGAAAAGGCGGGAAACTGGCGGATCTGAAAGGCAATTCATATCTGTTCTCTGTC
>JAGVBM010000271.1 GCA_020059765.1 Bacillota bacterium | reverse complement strand
TCAGATGGTTTGGCAAATTGTTCTGCAGATTGTTCAAAATCGTTTTCCGGCGCTGCGCAAAACTGGCTTTGACCACCTGAAAAAACAATTCTTCATCCTCAACTTCGACTGCCGGTCGATCCCGCAATTTCAGTTTGATGACAATCGACTCCACGTTGGGTTGCGGCATAAAGGCGGTTTTCGGCACCCGGCAGACAATTTGCGGTTCCGCATAATACTGCACCGCAATGGTCAACGCACCATATTCCTTGCCGCCGGGGGGCGCCGCCATTCGTTCCGCCACCTCCCGCTGCACCATGACGACAATCGCATGCAACGGAAGCCGCTCTTCCAGCAGCTTCATGACAATCGGTGTGGTCACATAGTATGGCAGGTTGGCGACGACACTCACCTTTCGATCGGCCAACTGATCCCGAAACAATTGGCGCAGGTCGGTGTCCAACACATCCGCATGATGAATATGCACGTTCGGGTACTCCCTCAGTGTATCCGACAAAATCGGGAGGAGACGATAGTCCTTTTCAATCGCCACAACCTTGCCCGCCTGGTCAGCCAAGACTTGTGTCAACGTACCGATCCCCGGCCCGATTTCCAGCGCCCCGTCTGCTTGTGACAAATCGGCCGCGTTGACGATTTTGTCCAGGATATTTGAATCGATCAAAAAGTTTTGTCCTAACTGTTTTTTGAAATGAAATTGATGCCGTTCCACAACCTCTCGGGTTACGGAAGGATTAACAAGCCGCTTCATGTGCAGGCCCCTTTTTCGAATTCGATCCTGTGCATGCAGATTCTATTCTTCCAACTGACGCAGTGCCGCTTCCCATTCTGCCCGGGTGACGCCAAGCATATTCAATCGTTTCCAAAAGGTCTTGGCGTTCGCCCGACCAATTCGCAGGATACGTCCCAAATGTTCCCGCCGAACCGCAGCCTCCGCCTGTCCAACCAGTCCGGCGGCGATGATTTCCGACCAGGAAAATTCGCCTTTCGCTCCTGCCCATTCCGTCCGTACCGCTTCCAAAGCGCGACGGATGCTGTCTTGCGACGCGTTTTCAATCCCGACATCGCCATTGGCAAGGGCTTCTTCTTTCGGAAGGAAAGCATGTTTGCAACCGGGTACCCGATTGGCTATAATATTTCGGATCCGTTCCCCCGGATAATCCGGGTCGGTCAAAATGATGACGCCTCGTTCCCGTTGAGCCCGTTCCACCTGTTTCAAGAAGGATTCGGATACGGCAGAACCGCCGGAAATCAAACAATCCGCCTCTACCGCCCGATCGATTGCATCTTTGTCATGCAATCCTTCCACCACAATGATTTCCTTGATCTTCATCCTTCTTGCTTCACACCTGTCTGATGCACAATGCCGAAGATGCGTTCCGCATTATGCGTTGTGATTTGCATAATTTCCGCAAGCCCCATACCGCGCAATTCCGCTATCTTCTCCGCTACATACCGGACGTAGGCTGGCTGATTCGACTTGCCGCGAAAAGGTTCCGGTGTCAGATAAGGGGAATCCGTTTCGACCAACAGGTAGTCCGACGGCACCTTGCTTGCCACTTCCTGCGGCCGCTTGGCATTCTTGAAGGTTACCGGACCGCCCATGGAAATCATGAAATTCATGTCCATGCAATCTTTCGCCATCTCCCAAGAACCGGAGAAACAATGCATGATTCCGCCAACTTCCTTGGCTGCCTCTTCCCGCAAAATCCTGACGATGTCGCCATGGGCATCCCGATCATGGATCACAATCGGCAGTTTCACTTCTTTTGCCAAATGAATCTGTCGGCGAAACACTTCAAATTGCACTTCTTTCGGTGTCGTATCCCAATAATAGTCCAGCCCGATTTCGCCGATGGCCACCACACGCGGATGCTTGGCCCATTCCCGCAGTTGGTCATACATCTCTTCCGTTGCACCATTCGCGTCGTTCGGATGAATACCGACGGCCGCATACAGTTCCGGCCAGCGATCGGCCAGTTCGACCGCTCTCGCGGAGGATTTCATGTCATAACCCGGCACGGTCATGCATGTCACGCCGTGCTCTTTGGCGGTTTCAACCAATTGTGCAACCGCTGCATCGTCAAATTGGTCGCTGTTTAAATGACAGTGGGAATCAAACAGCACGTCTGTCACAGCCTCTCTATTTGACTTTGGCACCGTTTGCAATATCGGCGGAAACGGTGGCCAAAACCAGTTGTTCTCCTTCCGATGCGGCAAGAATCATACCCTGGGATTCGACCCCGCGCAGTTTCACCGGTTTCAGGTTGGCCACCAAGATCACTTTTTTGCCGACGAGTTCTTCCGGTGTGTAATATTTTGCAATGCCGGACACCACCTGCCGCTTTTCCGTTCCCAAATCCAGCTGCAGTTTCAACAGCTTGTCGGCTTTTTCAATCTTTTCTGCCGCCAACACTTGAGCTACGCGAAGCTCCACTTTTGCGAAATCGTCAATGGTGATCAGCCCTGATTCTTCATCCTGAACTTCTGCCGCTACCACTTGGCTTGTGTTTTGCGTCGTTTCCTGATTGGTCCCCGTTTTGCTCTCCACGTGTTTGTTTCCTCCTGCTCCCGTCGTCGAATCGAGGTATTCCACTTCCGCTTTCAGATCCAGCCTTGGGAAAATCGCATCTCCCTTGATGACTCGCGTTCCCGCCTGCAGCAGCCCGAACCGTTTTGTGTCCTCCCAATCGGTGACACTGCCTGCTTCAATGCCCAGTTGCCGCCATATTTCCTGCGGCGTGCGCGTCATGAAGGGCTGGATCAGGATGGACACGACGCGCAGCGTTTCCGCCAGATGATACATGACCGTCCCCAACCGTTCCTTTTGCGAAGCATCTTTCGCCAGATTCCAAGGCGCTGTCTCGTCAATGTATTTGTTCGTCCGCGCAATCAACTGCCAAATCGCCGTCAAAGCAATGGAAAACTCCATCTTGTCCATCGCTTCTTCCACTTTGTCGACCGTGCTGACCGCCAAACCCTGCAATTCCCGATCCAGTTCGCTGGGGTCGAGAAGCCCCGGCAGCTCGCCCTCAAAATATTTCTCGATCATGGCGACGGTCCGGCTCAATAAATTTCCCAGATCGTTGGCCAAGTCATAATTGATCCGTTGAATCAGAGCTTCCGGCGTAAATACGCCGTCCGATCCGAAGGGGATTTCACGCAGCAGGAAATACCGGATCGTATCAACCCCGTAACGGTTGATCAATACCTTGGGATCGATCACATTGCCTTTCGATTTGGACATTTTGCCGTCTTTCATCAGAAGCCAGCCGTGACTGACCACTTTTTTCGGCAACGGCAGCCCCAACGCCATCAGCATAATCGGCCAATAGATCGTATGAAAACGAATAATTTCCTTGCTCATCAAGTGGATGTCAGCCGGCCAATAACGTTCAAAGTTCTCCCGTTCCAGCGGATCCTCCGATAAATACCCAAGGGCGGTGATATAGTTGGACAGCGCATCGATCCAGACATAGATCACATGTTCCGGATCCCCTGGAACCTTGATCCCCCACTCAAAGGTGGTGCGGGACACGCAAAGATCCTCAAGTCCCGGCTTGATGAAATTGTTGATCATCTCATTCTTGCGAGACTCGGGCTGGATGAAATCCGGGTTCTCTTCATAATACTTCAACAGCCGATCCACATATTTGCTCATGCGGAAAAAATAGCTCTTCTCCCGCACCAGTTCCAGATCCCGGCCGCAATCGGGACATTTTTTATCCGGTGCTTGTCTTTCGGTCCAGAAGGATTCGTCAGGCGTGCAGTACAAACCTTCATATTCAGCCAGATAGATATCGCCCTGATCCAGAAACCGTTGAAAGATTTTCTGCACCGCCTGCTGGTGGCGGGGGTCGGTGGTGCGAATGAAGTCATCGTAGGAAATGTCCAACTCCCGCCAAAGACCTTTGATCCAGGCAATAATCTCGTCCACAAACTGCTGCGGTTGTTTGCCTGCATCATTCGCCCGGCGTTCGATCTTCTGACCGTGTTCG